>JAVBSG010000074.1:0-6484 GCA_031547245.1 Propionivibrio sp. | reverse complement strand
CCCGAAATCCCCTTGTTCCTCGAACCGAAATACTCGGAAGTGCGCGTTCACTGCCATCTCGACAGCACCTCCAAGGCGTTATTGCTGCTCAAGGAGATCAACAACAAGAATACTGGCATCACCCTTGATTTCGGCCATTCGATACAGAGCCAGGAAAACCCGGCGCAAATGTTCGTCACCACGATGGAATCCGGTTTCGATGCCTATATCCACACCAACGATAACGACACCAAGGCCGATTGGGATCTTGTCGGAGGCAGCCGGCATTTCCTTAATTATGTCGAACTCCTTTTCTGGGCCAAGGAATATGGGTACGACAAATACTTTACGACTGATGCGTCGCCCCGTATCTTCAATGTCATCGACTTTTTCGAACGGCACGCCGAAGTCAGCCTGGGGATATGGAATCTCGTCAACACCCTCGATGCGGCCAAGTATCGGAAGCTGATGAAAGAAGAAAACCACAACGAATTGATGTCCCTGGTCACGCGGGAAATCTACCGCGTCTGACCGCGCGCATGCCCGATTCATTTTTTCGAACCATCGCAGAAATCAAAGCAGGTGCTGTTCTCTGTAGCCAACGGTCCCATTAACTTGTCAGTTCTATTCAACTCATGGAGGGTCTATGAACATGAACATCCGCAAACTGGCCGGCCTGACTGCCGCCGCTATCGCCGCCATGTCCGTGGCAACAACATCTCAAGCACAAACGGCGCTCAAATTCAGCCATACGGACCAGCAGCAAGGCGCGCGGCACGCCGGCGCCCAGGTATTCGCCAAGAAGGTCGCCGAGTACACGCAGAACCGGTACAAAGTCAACGTTTTCTGCTGCAGCCAGCTTGGCAGCGACCCCAAGAACATCGAGCAGCTCGTTTCGGGAGGGATCGATTTCACCGTTTCGGCCACGGGTTCCTATGCCCCCCACGTCGACACGCTGAACCTGACGATGCTGCCCTTCATGTTCGACAGTTATGAACAAGGCTGGAAGTTTTACGACGAATCGAAATGGCTCAAGGCACAATACGATAAAGCGCCGGCCAAGGGTTTCCGCTTCCTGGCCAACTTCGAATCGGGTTTCCGCAGCATGACCACCCGCGACGTGCTGAATAGCCCAGCGGATGCCAAGGGCAAAAAACTGCGCACCTTCCCGAACGAAATGATGCGCTGGCTGCTCGAGGATATCGGCTTCGGCGTCCAGATCATGCCGCTGCCGGAAGTCTATCTGGCGATCCAGCAAGGCGCCGTGGCCGGCCAGGAAAATCCCATCGACACGATCTATTCCAACAAGTTTTACGAAGTCGCGCCGCACGTAACCCTCACGCGCCACGTGTACAGCCCCATCCCGTTGGCCATTTCCGAGAAGACCTGGGCCAAGCTCTCGCCCGAAGACAAGAAGGCCATCACGCGTGCGGCGCAGGAAGCTGCCGCCTGGAACCGCGCCGAAGTCAAAAACACCGAAGAACAGCAAATCGCCGAAATGGCCAGCAAGGGCGCCAAGATCAACAATCCTAATGCACAGCCCTTCCGCGATGCCGTCAAGCCCACTTACGAAAGGGCCAAAGCGAAATGGGGCGCCGACGTGGATGCCATCCTGGCCGAGGCCGAAGAAGTCCGCAAAGCGGTTCCGGCGCAGAAATAGCGCTTCGTTACGAATCAGGGAGGGATATCGTGACTACGATTGCAGAGCACAACCGCGCCGTTGAAACGCGCGAGATACTGCCGGTGGGCCCGGTGCAGGCCTGGCCCATCCATATGCTGGCGAGGGTGATCGACTGGGGCCTGGTCGTTGCCGCCGCCGTCATGATCGCGCTGGTTTTCTTCAACGTCTGCATTCACGCCCTGGGGCGCGATCTGGCGCAAACGACGGAAGCCTGCGAACTCCTGATGGTCTGGGTGTCCTTTCTCGGCGGCGCGTCGATCATCCGCCGGGCGGGGCACATGACCATCACGGAATTCATCGACAAGCTCGACGGCAAGCATCGCCTAATCGCCGACTTCGTCGTCCAGGCGCTCACGCTTGCCGTCCTCTGGGTCCTGTTTCGCCATGGCCTGACCATCGTCGGCGACAACTGGGGGAACATTCTCACCGTCCTTGGGATACCGATGGCATGGCAGTACATGCCCCTGTCGATCGGCAGCGGCGCCAGCCTGATTTTCGTCGCCTACGACCTTTACCTGATCCTTCGCGGCAAGTCGCGTGAAGAGCGTTACGGAGCGGATGAATAATGTTAACAGTTCAAGTATTCGGCCTCTTCTTCATTATCGCCCTCGCCGGCCTGCCGCTCTATTTTGCTCTGATTGCCACGACCGTCGGCATCGTTGAGTTCAAGGGCCTTTCCTACCAGTTCGATTCGCTGTTTCTCAACCTGATTGCCGGCGTCGAGCCGTTCATCCTGATTGCCGTGCCGCTCTTCATTTTTGCCGGAGAGCTGCTGGCCAAGGGCGGCGTCGGCAAACGCATCGTCAATCTGGCCCGCGCGCTTTTCGGCTGGATGCCCGGCGGCCTGGGGATAGTCACCATCGTCTCCTGTCTCATGTTCGGCGGCGTCTCCGGATCGGCCATCGCCGATACGGCAGCCATCGGCTCGTTGGTCGCGCCAACCATGAAGGAGAAAGGCTACCACCCGGATTTCACTGCTGCCCTGCTATCGGTTGCGGGAACCCTGGCGCTGCTGATGCCGTTGTCGATTCCCTTCCTGGTTTTTGCCTTCATTTCCGGAGCGTCGATGCGCATCCTTTCGATGTCCGGCGTCATCCCGGCGCTGATCTGCGCACTCGCGCTGTCCGTCGTGTGCATCCGCTACGGCAAGAAAACCGGATGCGACAACGGGTCGGAACGCGCTTCCCTGCGCGAGATATGGGAGGTCACCAAAGATGCCGGGCCGGCGCTGTTGATGCCGGTCATCATCGTCGGCGGCATCTGGACGGGAACCTTCACGCCGACGGAAGCCGCCGCCATTGCCGTTGTCTATGGCCTGGCCATCTCGCTGTTCCTGTACAAGGACATCGCATTTCGCGACCTGCCGGCCATCGCATTGAAGGCTTTTCAGACGAGCGCCGCAGTGTTGTTGGTCATCGGGGCGACAGGCGTGCTTTCCTGGCTGCTCACCGCCGAGATGGTCGCGGCGGAATTGGCTGAATGGATCCAGTCGGTCGCCAGCCAGCCGTGGCAGTTCCTGCTGATGCTCAACATCGTCCTGCTCCTGCTGGGCATATTCATCGAACCGCTGCCCGCCATGCTGCTGACCGCCCCGCTGTTTTTGCCGATGGCGCAGGCGATGAACATCGATATGATTCTGATGGGTGTCATCATGGTGATGAATCTGTCGATCGCGCTCTACACGCCCCCCGTCGGCGGCACCTTGTTCGTCGCCGCCAAGCTCTGCAAAGCCAGCATCGGCGGCATGACGCTGCACATCATTCCGCTGATGGCCATGAACATCGCCGTGCTGTTCATGACGACCTATATTCCCTGGCTTTCCAAAGCGCTTCCGAAACTCCTCTTCGGCGTCGGCTAAGAACATGACGACAGCAAATGCCATTCCTCCACACAGAGAAAGATGACCGATGACTGAACGGATCGTCTCATTTTCCACCGCGCCTTATGACGGCTACGATTTCCCGGAAATTCTGGAAAGCCTGGCCGCGTGCGGAATCCGCTACGCCGAACCGGCATTCATCGTCGGCTATACGGGCCCCTTCGACGAATCCGCCTTCTCGCGGCGGCAGGCAGAACAATACATCACCTGGTTCAAGGCATCGGGGCTCGCGTGCCACGCGTTCTCGTCGCATATCGATCTTGGCAGGGAAGACGCCGTTGCTGTCTTCAAAGGGCGCATGGATTTTGCCGCGCGACTCGGCGCCAAAATCATCAACACCAACGCCGCCGCACGCGCCAGTAGCGAACGTTTTTTCCGCAACATCGATCCGCTCGTGCGGCATGCCGAACAACTGGGCATGACCATCTGCCTGGAAAACCCGGGCGACGGCAGCGACAACCTGATCAACACGGCGGCCGACGGCATAACGCTGCTCGACAGGCTCGGCCATCCGAACCTGCGGCTCAACTACGATGCGGCGAATACCATTTCGCATCGGCCTGCCCATCTTGCTGGAGGCGTCATACCGGCGGAGGACGCATTGCTGGCCATGCCGTATTGCGGGCATGTGCACATCAAGGACGCCAGGTTGACTCCACAAGGCTATTTCTTCACGCCGCTCGGCGAAGGCGATATCGATTGCGCGAGGATAGTACGGGCCGTGGTCAGAACCTCCACCGATCTCTCGGTCGAGATTCCGCTTCGGCTGCATCGCGGTCCGGACGCACAGCCAAGGCGGCGCGAGACACCGGTACCCCGCGCCGAAATCGAGGCTGTCATGCGTTCCGCGTTGGGCTTTATCGAACGATATCTCGGCATGGCCGACAGCACCGTGGCCACCGAACACGTTTCTCTGGAGCACATATGAACCGGCCTTCCTTAGCTATGTCGGCGAAACCCAGGTGGATGCCTTGGCCATCCGCGAAAAATCTCTTCGATACCGTCAACGCCGCCGACGTCGGCCGGCCCGCGGGTGCCTCTATGGAAACCATGCCAACGACAACATGAACGTCAATTCGTCGTAATCATCATCCGCCGAATGGCCCGTCGCTGAGCATGACGGGCCATTCGTCCGGCCAATAGGTTCTAAAACATTTCTCTTCGCCGACAGCCGGCAGGCTGTCGCACGGACTCGATTCGCGTGGCGCTTGCCGATATGCCTGCCGCGGACGAACAAACAGAAGTTCTTCCGGAGCGGCCCAAAGCAGTCTTGTTCCGGAGCATCAGACGCTTGGACTGAAAAGCGTGGTTGGTCGTTTGGGAGAAGTTTCAGTCGATCTTGATTGATAACTCGTTAGAAAGGGGAAGTCAAATGTTGGATCTTTTTGAAAAAAAACCGAAAGCGAATGGCTCCGCGCCAAAAATCACCTGGATGCTCGCGGCCTGCGTGAGTGCCGTATTCCTCGTTGCTGGCTGCGGCGGCGGTGGGGGCGGCGGCGGTAGTTTGGTCGACGGAGGTGGCAGCGGAGACGGCGGCGGCAATGGCGGCGACAATGGCGGCAACGGCGGCGGCGACGACAACGGCGGCGGTAATGCCGGAAGCGAAACCCCACCCATCGTTTATCGGGTCATTCAAAGCCATGACGGGCACCCCGATCCCGATGACAACGCCGCAATGCTAGCCGGTTTCATGGCCATCAAAAAGAATATGGAACTTGCCAAAGGCGCGGTTGAGGCCGAGGGTATTATTTATGCGAACACCACGGCAGCCCGCAAGGAGTCGATGCTCTACGGCGACGTCGCCCCGGCCTCGCAGCCCACGCTATGCTCTTCTGCTTCCGCCAAGGTGCAATGCCTTCAAGGCAAGGCGAATCGCGACTTTTTCTATGCCTATGGCAAGCCGATGATGATAGAACTTGGCATGCCGGAAGATAAAATCTTTGAAATAGCCACCCAGACTTATAACTTCAACGCCACCAGCCTTGATCAGATGACGACGGCAGGCCAGTTCACCGCGAACACCATTGAAAAGGCCATAAAAGACAGCAATGAGAAAACAACCTATCGCGTCGTTACAAGCAATGGCGGCGGACATAATCCGGAGGCCGAGGCCATCCAGTATCTGTTGAACAAGGGCTACACCGCTGAAGTCCTGAAGAAACACTATAGGATGGTACAGCACAGCTCCTGGAACTGGGGCAGCGCGACAGAAGCAGCTGCTCAGACCATTGCCAGGGACTATACCATTCGCATTAACGACCAGAACCGGTACAGCGGCGGCCAAGGCGGCCTCGTTCCATTGAGGGCCAGCCCGGTTTTGACGTCGGAAAAATTTGCATATGCATGGTACCTTACCATGGGCAATGGCCTGTTTTCGGATGGCGCGCCTGGCGTCGGAGTCGCCTACAACTTCACGGTGGATCCTTACATTCCCAATTTCGCGGCGAGGCGTGATTGTTCCGATGCGGGCAGCCATCACTTTGCCAGCAACGTCGAGATGATGAATGAGCATTGGGACAAGAATGCTGGTTACGTATCGACATCGAATATTACCTATGGGGGATACGATCTTGACCAGATGCTTTGGCAGATGGTCCATCCGATTGCCAGATTCGAGACGCCCTTGTCCTTGCCTTCACCTGGACACGACACCACTTTGAAAGCGGTTCTGACCGGTGCATGGGGCGAGAACATGCACTACACCTGGTCCGTCGCCGAAGCATCCACCGTGGATGGCATCCCGGGCGGAGTGTTTTTCTCTAATTCATCATCGCCTGAGACCGAAGTAAGCTTCACAAGGGCAGGCGTATATGTGATCAGGCTGACGGCAATGGATTCCCAATGGGTCGATTCCTATACAAAAACCATTGTGGTGCAAAATAATTTGCTGACCTCTCAAAACGGGCTGACCGGCGATTATTTTGACAATTTCGGCGTGGACGACA
>JAVBSG010000156.1:0-24556 GCA_031547245.1 Propionivibrio sp. | reverse complement strand
CTCGGTCGCCATCGTTTCTCCACCAATTTCTCTGAGGTTTTATTACCCGTTATTTTAATTTCTCGGAGATTTCAACGCAGAAAAAATAGCTTCAAACCCAGAAAATTTAAGGCATCCAGGATTTTTGCAGGGACGACTACGGCAAGAAGTCGACAAAGCACCGGTAGCCGACATGGCCTGCGAGCAGGGCGTTCACGAACAAACGATTCGCGTTTGGCATCAGCCATAGTTATGCATGGCATAACGGAGGCCGAGGAAATCAAGCGCCTGCGTTAAAGTGGAACAGGAGAATGCCTGGTTGAAAAAGCTCTCTGACGGGCGCAGTTTCAAGCAATCAGTGTGCTAGACAACAGACCTCTCCAGCCGAGCTCACCAAAGGGCGAGGCCTGTCGGACAACGCATGCGCACGTTCCGAACATGGCAGGAGGCCCGGCACGCCGAACCCCGTTGATCACCCCACCGTAGATCGTTCTCCAGGAATGAACGGTTCAAGGAAATCCTGCGGATCGGCAGCGAGACTCTCGTCGACGATACCTCTATCGTCCAGATTCTGGCGAATGCCCATTCTGTAGGCGATATTGTTTGCCGTGGAGATGATCAGTTCGATGACGGCCTCGCGGCACAGCAGGCGGAAATTGACGCTGTTGCCGACGGCGGCAAGGCTACCAGCGAGTTCATCGCCGGAATCGCTGACGATCGGTGCGGCAACGCCCATCAGACCCGGATTGAGTTCGTCATGCGTCACGCAGTAGCCATCTTTGCGAATCTGTCTCACGATACGCGAAAAACTTTGCCAATCCAGTGTATTGTCAGGATCCGAGGCGATCCGTTCCTCAAAAATGCGTTTGAGGCGCCGGCTTTTCTGGTAGGCGATCAGCACTTTCGATTGCGCTCCGCGGAACAGCGGCAAGGGCCGTCCACGGCCAAAGGCGAAGCTATAGGCGTTTCCCGCTTCTTCGATGTAGGTGTTGATGATATGGCCATCGTAAAAAACACTGGCGAAAATGGCCAGGCCGGTTTTTTCCGCCAGTTCGCGCATCGGTTTCCGGCCGGTAACCAGCATGGGATCGTATTGGCGCATCATCCAATCGAGTTCGATGATGCGCGGGCCAAGTCCATAGGCGCCGCCGTCGAGACGGCTAAGCAACCCCGCATCGCACAGATCCCTTACGTAGCGATATACCGTTGCCCGCGACAATTTCAGGCGCCCGGCAATGGTTTCCGCGTCCAGACGTAGGCTTTGCGGACCAAACAGGTCCAGCACTTCAAGCATTTTGGTCAAACTGCTCATAAGGCTTCCGTGACAGTACGGGGAAAACCTAGATTCTATCGCCAGCGTCACCACAAGAGAAAATCGTTTTATTGATAGTTCCGGACAGGCGCATGCATTCGGCCACATCCGCAATCAAGCGCGCCATCCGCTGGCAAGGATTCTCGGCACCCGAAATTACTTACTACTTACAAAATAGTACAAAATTCTCGTATTATGATTTTTTTGAAAAAAATTATTGAAATTTTCGCATTGATGTGCCATAAATATCTCATATAGACTTCATGCTCATAGTGAGGTGTCGAATGAATGGCGCAGAATTGCTAATAGACGCGGCCGCCGCCGCAGGCATCGACTACTGCTTTGCCAATCCCGGAACCACGGAGATCCCGCTGGTCGCAGCGATGAAGACTGCTAGCCCGCAGCCGGTGCTGTCCCTGTTCGAGGGCGTCTGCACCGGTGCGGCGGACGGCTATGCCCGGATTGCGGGGCGGCCTGCCATGACACTGACGCATCTGGGGCCGGGATTCGCCAACGGCATCGCCAACCTGCACAACGCCCGTCGTGCCCATACGCCGGTGGTCAACGTCGTTGGCGATCACGCTTCCTGGCACGTCAATTACGATCCCCCGCTGGCCAGCAATATCGAAGCGCTGGCCGCCAGCGTATCGGGATGGGTTCGCACAGTGCGCAGCGCCGCCAACATTGCCGAAGATTTCGGCGATGCCGTGCGCGCCGCATGGCAGCCCGCCGGCCAGGTCGCCACGTTGATTCTGCCTATGGATCTGCAAGCAGCGCAGGTGGCAATGCCGACGCCGCCATCGAAAATTTCGGCGCCGCAACGCCGATTCGATGCCGAAAAAGTGGAAGCCGTCGCCAGACTGATACGCTCGGGAAAACCACTGGCGCTGATCGTCGGCGATACGGGCCTGCTGCCGGAAGGATTATGTGCGGCCGGGCGTTTGTCGATGTTGGCGAATATCCGGTCGTTTGCGGAAACCTTTCCGCGCTTGAGCTACCGTGGCGGCGGGCTGCCCGATCTGGACCGTCTGCCGTATTTTCCGGAAGCCGCCAGCGCAGCGCTTGGCCGTTACGGAACCGTGGTCTGCGCCGGCGTCACCGATCCCATCAGCTATTTTGGTTACGAAGGCATTCCTTCCCGGCTGGTCCCGCACGATCGCCTGTTTCGTCTGGCCGAAGCCGGGGAAGACGTTGGCACCGCGCTGCTGGCGTTGGCCGAGGCCGTGGATGCGCCGCCGTGGCTGCTGGAAAAGGTTTCCTGCCAGGCGCCCGCCGACGACGCGGCGCTGACGCCGCTGACAATCGGCCAGATCGTGGCGGCCGGGCTGCCCGAAAACTGCATCGTGTCGATCGAAGGCGGCACCTGCGGCTATCCGTTTTTCACGGCATCGGCGCAGGCTGTCCGGCATCGCGTCATGACCAATACGGGCGGAGCGATCGGCCAGGGCATCCCGGTAGCCTTCGGCGCGGCCTTGGCCGAGCCGGGCAACCGGGTCATCTGCCTGCAATCGGACGGCAGCGCGCAATACACGGTGCAGACACTATGGAGCATTGCCCACGAACGTCTGCCGGTGTTGATCCTGATTGCCGCCAATCAGCGCTACGGCATTTTGCAGAATGAATTGCGGCGCTTCGGCCTGAAGGATTTATCGCCGCAAGCGCAAGCCATGACCGAGTTGAACGATCCGGCCATCGACTGGCCCGCCCTGGCGCGAGGCTATGGCGTCCCGGCACAGCGTGTGCGGACGCACCGCGAATTGAGCCAGGCCATGGCCGCTGCATGTGCTCAGCCAGGTCCTTGCCTGATCGAAATGGTGCTGTAAAAAGGAGGAGGCTCAGATGAGCGAAGTCGCCTTGTTACCCGCCGTACAGGACTTCCTGCAAACGCCGCACGGGTTGTTCATCGGCGGCCGCTGGCAAGCAGTCGCGGACGGCCGATTTTTTCCCGTGGAAAATCCGGCAACCGAGTCGGTCATCGCCCAGGTCGCACAGGGTGGGCAGAACGACGTCGAGGCTGCGGTGGCCGCCGCAGGCGAAGCCCTGCATGGCGCCTGGAAAAAAACAACGGCCGCCGAGCGCGGGCGTCTGCTGTGGCGTCTGGCCGAACTGATTGACGCGCACGCCGAGGAATTGGCGCAGATCATCACGCTGGAGAACGGCAAGCCGATCGTCAACGCGCGCGGCGAAGCTGCCAGCGCCGCCAACATCGTTCGCTATTTCGCCGGCTGGCCGAGCAAGATCGAAGGCAGCACCTTGCCGGTTTCGCCCGCAGGCGGCCCGATGCTCAACTACACCTTGCGCGAGCCGGTAGGCGTTTGCGCCTTGATCGTGCCGTGGAATTTCCCGCTGACGATGTGCGTCTGGAAACTCGGGCCGGCGCTGGCCGCCGGGTGCACTATCCTGCTCAAGCCGGCTGAACAAACGCCATTGAGCGCCATCCGGCTGATGCAACTGGTCGAACAGGCCGGATTTGCGCCAGGCGTCGCCAATCTGGTGACCGGACTGGGCCCCGAGGTCGGCGCTGCGCTGGCGCAACATCCCGCCGTCGACAAGGTCGCCTTTACCGGCTCCACGGCTGTCGGGCGCCTGATCGCGCAGGCGGCGACCGGCAATATGAAAAGGGTGTCGCTGGAGCTGGGCGGCAAGTCGCCCAACATCATCCTGCCGGATGCCGATATCGGCCGTGCCGCCAAAGGAGCCGCCGACGGCATTTTCTACAACCAGGGGCAAGTGTGCACCGCGGCCTCGCGGCTGTACGTGCACAGCAGCGTGCTCGAGGAAACCCTGGCGCAGTTGACCATGCTTGCCGCCGGTTACGTCGTGGGGCCAGGCCTGGATACCAATACGCGCATGGGACCGCTGGTTTCCGCCAAGCAATGGACGACCGTCAATGATTACGTGAGTCGTGCCGCTGCCGAAGGTGCGAAGCTGATCTACGGCGGCGATCGTCCAACGGGGCTCGAACGGGGCCATTACCTGAAACCCACCATTTTCCTCGACCAGACCGAACAAAGCTGTATCGCACGCGAAGAAATCTTCGGGCCGGTGTTGGCCGTCATGAGTTGGAACGACACCGACGAACTGATCCGCCGCGCCAACGACAGCCTCTACGGGCTGGCGGCCGGCCTGTGGACCAACGATCTGCGCGAGGCACACCGGCTGGCCGCAGCGCTCAAGGCCGGTTCCGTCTGGATCAACTGCTGGAACGTCGTCGATCCCGCGTCGCCTTTCGGCGGCTACAAGCAATCGGGCTGGGGACGGGAAATGGGCAAACAGGTGATCGACAGCTACACGGAGACCAAAAGCATATTCATCAATCTTTCGTGAACGGAGAGACGCTACGGCGCTTTTGCCAACACATCAACCAAGGACGAGGTTTATATGGATTTGGAACTCAAAGATCGCGTCGCCATCATCACGGGCGGCGGCATGGGAATCGGCAAAGAGGTAGCCCGCGTCCTGTCCGCCGAGGGCTGCAAGGTGGTGATCTGCGCGCGGCGCATGAGCTATCTCGAAGAGGCCGCCAAGGAAATTCACGCGCAAACGGACGGGCAGGTTCTGCCATTGTATTGCGATACCAACGACACGACGGCCGTCGACGAAATGGTCAGGCAAAGCGTCCGGCATTTCGGCCGCGTCGATATCCTGATCAACGGCGCGGCAGCGCCTTCCGGTGTGGTGCGCAACGATATCGAACAGGCCAATCCGGACGAATTGCTGGCCGATCTGGACACCAAGGTGATCGGTTATTTCCGCTGCGCGAAGGCCGTCACGCCGCCGATGAAGGCCAACAACTTCGGCCGCATCATCAATATCGGCGGCCTGACTGGGCGAGGCAGCAAAGTGCTCTCCGGCATGCGCAACCTGGCCATCGCTCATATGACAAAAACATTATCCGACCAACTGGGACCGAGCGGCATCACCGTCAACCTGATTCATCCCGGCGTGGTCGACACGCCGCATATCGAGGAGCTGTACGAGCGCGAAGGGCTCAAGCAGAACAAAACACCCGCCCAGGTCCGCCAGGGCTACATCGACGCCACGCCGATCCGCCGCACGCTCGCCGCCAAGGAAATAGGCTGGCTGATCGCTTTCCTGGCCTCGCCGAAAGCCGGCGCCATTACCGGCGAATCCATCGGTATCGACGGCGGCCTGACGCGCGGCATATTCATTTAGCGTGAGGAGCGGAACATGAGCAAAGGAACCTTAATCGTAGCCACCGCCGGCCAAGGCGTGATTCGTAGCGCCGATGACGGCGCGACCTGGCATCGCACGGGCCTCGGGCAGATCATCGAATTCGACGCCACCGTCCGTTCGCTGTGCCTGCATCCGGAGCAGAGCAACGTCATTTTTGCCGGCACCGATGTCGGCCTGTGCCTGAGCAGCGACACGGGCAATACATGGGAACAGGTCAATTCGCCGTTCAATGGCGAAACCGTCTGGAAAGTCGCCGTCGACCCACTGGATGCCAATCGCATCTTCGCGGGAACAGGCTCCCCATCGCGCGCCGCGCTTTGGCGCACGCTCGACGGCGGCGACAGCTGGCAGCGTGCGCCGGTCGATATTCCCGAGCGCTGCGCCGGCGTCAGCCGCCCGCGTCTCCTGGCGTTCGCCTACGACCTCACCGATCGCGATCAACTATGGTTCGGCCTGGAAGAAGGCGGCTTGTTTCACAGTAACGACGGCGGCGAACAGTGGGAGCGGATCGATGACCGCCTGCCCTGGGAATATCACACAGACATACACAGCATCCAGGTGCTGCCCAATGACGGCCATAAGATCGTCGTCGCCGTCTGCGTCAATGCGGTCTATCGCAGCGACGATGAAGGCGCCAACTGGCAGGGGATGAACCCGAAGGAAACCTACGGCCTGTACTACGCGCGCGCCACGGCCGCGCCGTCCGCCAGCCAGAGCACAGTATATCTGAGCATCGCCAACGGCACGCCGGGCACGACCAGCAAGATACTGGTCTCCCGCGACGCGGCCGCGAGCTGGGAAATCCTGCCGCTGCCGCAACAGCCGAATTCCTGCATCTGGGCGATCGCCATCAACCCTGGCAATGACAGACAGATTATCGCCGGCACCAAGTACGGCCATCTATTCACCTCCGACGACGGGGGCAACAGCTGGCAGAGGCAATGGCGGGAATTCAGCGAAATCACCGATGTGGCATGGACGCCTTGCATCGCGGATATTCATGCGGCGCATACATCGGCAATCAATCAGCGTTGAATGCCGGGCCGCGAAGAGCTGAAAACGCAAAGGAGGCACCTCATGGATATCAAGGTCAAGGTCAATCGCACGCATATCGCCCTGTTCGTTTCCGACCCGGAGGCTTCCGCGCGCTGGTATGCCGATGTGTTAAAAATGCAGGAAAGCGCCCGCGACGTGAACTGGATCATGATGAGCTTCGGCCGCAAGCATCACGACATCGCCCTGATCCGCGCCGCGTCGGGCGCGCATCAAGGCGGCATGGGACTGCAGCATTACGGGCTGGAAATCGACGGCGACCTGGACACCTTGCGCCGTCTCTACGGCATGCTGCTGAGAAAAAATATCAAGGTGGTCAAAATCACCGACCACGAAATCGGCAAGGGCGTGTACTTCAACGACCCGGACGGCAATCGGCTCGAGTTTTTCCTCGAAACTGAACACGACGACGAGAAAGCCAAAAGGCGCTTCAAGGCGGCCAACGCGCCAAGCCGGGAAATCACACTGGAACCGCTGTAATCGGCACACGAGGGCTTGACATGAAAAACGCGAATTTCGCCAGCTACCACGTACGCAAGTGGTATACCATGATCGAAGAAACGCTCGCCAACGAGACGGGCCAGCTGGCTGATGGCGACCCGCTCTGCAAATACGTCATCGCGGCGGCGATCCACAATCCCTATGCCGGCCGGTTCTGTGAGGATTTGTCGGCGTTAGTCGACGACTCTCCCCTGCTCGGGCGGGAATTCGGCCGCCGCATCCGCGGCCTGGCCGCCGGGCGTCCCATTGCCAGCTACGGCAAGGCCTGTCTGGTCGGCACGGCCTGCGAATACGAGCACGGCAACGCTTTTCTCACCAATCCGGCGGCCAATCCGGTGCGCGATGCCGTCGGCGGCGGCAAGGCCTGGGTGCCGTCCACCGGCAAACGCGGCGCACCGGGATGCAGCATCGACGTGCCGCTGGCGCACAAGGACGCGTTGTACGTGCGCTCGCATTACGACTGCATCACCGTCTCGTTCAACGACGGGCCGGCGCCGGACGAAGTCATCGTCATCTGGGCCTTTGCCACACGCGGCCGCCTGCATGCGCGCCTCGGCGGCCTGTCCGCGGCGGATGTGAAAGGGGAAGACGGTCTGCTGTGAGCACCAATGCGTATGAAAAGGTCATCTCAATGGAAAGCTTTTATTTCGATCATGGTGGAGTGCGCCTGCACTGCGTGCGCTGGGGAAATCCCCAGGACACACCGGTAGTGATGCTGCACGGGCTGCGCGCCTACGCGCAAACCTGGGAGCCGCTGGCCGAAGCGCTGGGCGATGGTTTTTGCTGTTATGCCCTGGATCAGCGCGGACGGGGATTGAGCGGCTGGGCACCGAGCGACAGTTATCGGACCGAATGCTATGTCGCTGATCTGCGCCAGCTGGTTCTGCATCTGCAGCTCGACGAATTCTTTCTGATCGGGCATTCCATGGGCGGCAGCACGGCGCTGGAATATGTTCGGCAATATCCAAATAGAATATGCGGCCTGGTGGTCGAAGATATCGGACCTGGCTCGTCGGCGGCAGGAGACGGCGCACAGCGTATCCGCCGCGAAATGCGCGAAACGCCGCTGGTGTTTGCCGATTGGGAAGCCGCCGAAGCGTTCTGGCGGCATTCACGGCCGAATTTATCCCGCGCCGGATTGCAGTCACGCCTGCTTCATTCGATGCACGAAACCCCGGCCGGTATCGCCTGGCGCCATGACCAGCAAGGGATTGCCGAGGCACGCCTGAGTATTCCCCCCATCGATCTGTGGCCGGCCATACGTTCGCTACGCTGCCCGACGCTGCTGGTGCGCGGAGGCCGGTCCGACTTTCTGTCGCAGGAAACCATGCTTGCTGTCGAGGCCAGCAATCCGTATATCGAAACGGTCGAGATCCCGGAGGCCAGCCACTACGTTCACGATGAACAAAGCGAAATGTTCAATCGGACGGTAACCGAATTCATCCACCGCACCATGCGCAACGAACATCAGCCCGAGGAGGATGTTAAATGAATACTCAGAGAAACCGGATCAGCACGCAGATCGTCATCGTCGGCGGCGGCCCCAACGGTATCGCTCTGGCCCACTATATGGGATTGTACGGTATCGATACCATTGTCCTTGAACTTTCCCCGGAGATACTTCCCTATCCCCGCGCGGTCGGCATGGACGACGAAGCCTTGCGCGCCTTGCAGACTACCGGCATGGCCGATCTGGTCATCCGCGACATGATCCAGAATGTGCCGCTGCGCTATTTCAACGCCCGCGGCGTCTGTTTTGCCGAAGTCAAACCGAGCGCCTGCGATTTCGGCTGGCCGATGCGCAACATCTTCATGCAGCAGTTGCTCGAAGCCACCTTGCGCGCCGAATTGACGAAACGCGAGTGCGTGGACATGCGCCTGGGCCACGAGATGGTGGAACTGACTCAGAACGAGGAAGGCGTCAACCTGCTGGTGAAGGATTCCCGGGGCGAACACTATAGCATCCAGGCGCAACTGGTCGTGGGCGCCGACGGCGGGCGTTCGTCGGTGCGCAAGCAGTTGGGCATCGAGCTCAAAGGACTGACCCACCCGCACAAATGGGTGGTCATCGACGCCGCCAACGATACGCTGGACGCGCCTTATACGGCATTGCACGCCAACCCGGCGCGGCCTTTCGTCTGCATCTACCTTCCCTATGGCTATCGGCGCTGGGAATTCATGCTGCTGGACAATGAAAACGAAGAACAGATGTGCGAAAAGCACAACGTCCGCGAACTGATTCGCAGCCATATCGGCGAAGCGGCCGACAAGCTCGATATCGTGCGGATCCGCGCCTATACGCATAACTCGCGGGTTGCCGAGCGTTTCGTCGATGGCCGGGTGGCCCTGATCGGCGATGCCGCGCACATTACGCCGCCCTGGGCCGGGCAAGGACTCAACTCCGGCCTGCGCGACGTGGCCAATATCTCCTGGAAGCTCGCAGCGGCCATCAAAGGCTGGGTGCCGCCATCCTTCATCGCCAGCTACGATGTCGAACGCCGCGGCCACGCGACGGATTTGATTGCCCTGGCCGACAACATGGGTGCCGTCCTGGGGCTGACCGATCCGCTAGCGGCGGGCGTGCGCGACTGGATGTTCCAGGCTTTCAATACCGTGGACAGCTTGCGCTCGCATCTGGTGGAGTTCAAATTCAAGCCCAAGGCCGTCATTACTCGGGGATTCGTCTATCGCGAACGCCCGGACATCCAGGAAGGCGATCTATGCGGCCAGATGTTCATCCAGCCGTGGGTGGAAGACGAGCAAGGCCAGCGGGTACGCCTTGACGAAGTGCTGGGCCCCTGGTTCGCCATCGTTGGCTACCGTGTCAATCCGTTTGACTACATGTCGCCGCAAAACCGGACATTCTGGTCTGGGGTCGATACCCGCTGCATTCAGGTCAACCGTTCGCGCAGCGGCCAAAGTCATGACGTACGCCTGAAAGCGGCCGGAGCCGTTTGCGTGGAGGACGCGGACAACAGGCTGGCCGACTGGTTTGCGCGGGCAAGAGACTGCATAGCGATCATCCGCCCGGACCGCTTCATTGCGGCGATCACCCAGCCTGAACGCCTGGACGCCGTACTGAGCAATCTGCAAAAACAGCTAAGGGGCGGGCCGCCGGTCTAGCGCTGTTCATTCATCGTTTACAGGTTCGAATGAAGGCCAGACTCCGAAGGATTCTCAAAAAGTACGATTCTCTCAGCAATCGCTCTCCCAGCAAGGAAGAATTCCTTCCTCGCCGGGCGGGCAGGCAAACGATGCATCGCCCCCGATGTCGCCAACCCAGGCCAGTTGGTCGTCTACCCACAGCAGGGGCAGGCGCGAACGTTCCCACGGCGGTATGGCGCGTTCCTGCAACAGGTTGCGCAGGCTGCGGCGCGGCCGCCTTGCGTCCGGCCGCAGGCGTTCGCCGCCGGAACGCAACCGCAACTGAACGTCCGTTGCCGCCAGCAGGCTGCGCCGGAGTCCCTGCCCCTCCGCCGCGACGAAGCGCACCTGCCCGCCTGCCCACGGCAAAGCCTCCTGCCCCGACCAGGCGAGCGGCGCATCTGGGGGCGCAGCGCATTGGGGAAGCAGATGTATTTCACCACGATAGACATGCAGTTCGCCGTCGGACGTGGCTACGCAGGTCTCCGACAAGGCGTCCGCCGTTGCCAGTTGCTTGCACGCTTCATCGATCCAGCGCGCGTCCGGGGCGCGAAAACCGGCCTGTGTCCAGACATAGCGCAGCAGATTGTGTGCGCGCGCAAGTGGCAAGCCGTTGAATGCTGCGATGCTCAGGCGCCCCGAGTTCATGACTATAGCATTATGGTCGATCATCGCCAGCTCGTCGAGCAGTCCGGACGCCTCGGCAAAATGCCCGGCAGCGCGTGCCAGCGATTTCCCCGCTCCCTGGAATTTTTCTTCCAGCCTGGGCAGAATTTCGTGACGCAGGAAATTGCGGCGGAAATGCCGGTCGATATTGCTGTCGTCATCAACCCAGAGTAGGCCATGCTCGGCGGCATAGCGCTCGATCAGTTCGCGCGGCGCTTCGAGCAGTGGCCGCAGCAATGCCGGCCCGACCCTCCGGGGCCGCTCGGCCAGCATCCCGGCGGCGCCGGCGACGCCTGCGCCGCGCAGCAGGTTGAGCAGCACCGTCTCGGCCTGGTCGTCGCGGTGGTGCGCCAGCAACAGCCAGTCCGCCTCGTTACCGGCGAAAACGTCATAGCGCAGCCGCCTCGCCGCCGCTTCAAGCCCCTCGCCGCTGTCGCGCGGCACCTCGACCCGTGTTACGGCAAACGGCACGCCGTATTCCCGGCACAACCCGGCGCAAAAAGCCGTCCACTCATCGGCATGCGGGCTGATTCCGTGATGCACATGCTCCGCCGAAAGGCTGACTGTAAGCTCCCCACCGGCTGCTTTCCTTCGCATGGCATGCAGCAGCACGACCGAATCGATGCCGCCCGAGAGCCCGATGCATATGCGCTTGCCGTGGAGCGGGCGCGTAGCGAAAAAAGCGTCCAGGACGGCGTTCAGCCGTCTTGTGGCATCCTCCGCAGAGCGCTCACGTGATTGGCTACTCTTTGACCCGGCCATAGGCCATGAGGCGCTTGAAACGGGTTTCCAGCAACTGGCCGACGGATAGCGCATCCAACTGTTTCAATGCTTCCTGCAAGGCCTTTTTGAGATTCTGCCCCGTCTGCTGCTGATCGCGGTGCGCCCCGCCCAGGGGCTCGCTCACGATTTTATCGATCAGTCCCAGGGTTTTCAGGCGCGAGGCCGTGATCCCCAGGATTTCCGCCGCTTCGCTGGCCTTCTCCGCGCTCTTCCATAGAATCGACGCGCAGCCTTCGGGCGAAATCACCGAGTAGGTCGCGTATTGCAGCATCTGCACGACATCGCCGACGCCGATCGCCAGCGCGCCGCCCGAGCCCCCCTCGCCGATGACGGTCACTATGACCGGGATTTTCAGTTGCGCCATTTCGTGGATGTTGCGCCCGATAGCCTCGGCCTGCCCGCGTTCCTCGGCATCGATCCCGGGATATGCTCCCGGCGTATCGATGAAGGTCATCAGCGGGATGCCGAATTTTTCGGCCAGGCGCATCAGCCGCAAGGCCTTGCGGTAGCCTTCCGGCCGCGACATGCCGAAATTGCGGTAAAGTTTCTCCTTGGTGTCGCTGCCTTTCTGATGGCCGAGCACCACCACCGGCCGGCCGTTGAAGCGCGCCAGCCCGCCAACGATGGCGTGATCGTCGGCAAAGGCGCGGTCACCGTGCAGTTCCTCGAAATCGGTGAACAGGAGCTCGATGTAATCGAGCGTGTAAGGCCGCTGCGGATGCCGGGCGATCTGCGCGATCTGCCAGGGAGTCAGTTTGGCGTAAATGTCCTTGGTCAGTTGCTGCTGCTTTTTCTCGAGGCGCGAGATCTCCTCCGAAATATCGACCGGCGACTCCTCCTGCGAAAGACGCAGGGACTCTATTTTGCTTTCCAGGTCAGCGATAGGCTGTTCAAAATCAAGAAAACCAGTTTTCATCAACGGCTCGTGGAAATGTACTCAAGGCCATTCTAACCTAAACGGGAAGGCGGTTTGGCGTAAACAAATAAGTGCCATTCGCGAAGGATATTCAAAAACTACTTTACAAGCGCAGGATGCCTCCCTATAATGCCGCTTCTTCGTTGCCGGGGGTATAGCTCAGCTGGGAGAGCGCTTGCATGGCATGCAAGAGGTCAGCGGTTCGATCCCGCTTACCTCCACCAGGCGCAAGAAGGAAAGTCTTAGGGTCCCCATCGTCTAGAGGCCTAGGACATCGCCCTTTCACGGCGGTAACCGGGGTTCGAATCCCCGTGGGGACGCCAAGTTTGGTGCGGTTCGTCGATTTTCGGCGCGCCGCCAAGCAAGGAATTGGAGTGGTAGTTCAGTTGGTTAGAATACCGGCCTGTCACGCCGGGGGTCGCGGGTTCGAGTCCCGTCCACTCCGCCAACATAAAAAACGATAGTGGTTGTTTTGAACTGAAAAGCTTCATGGTATATGAGCCGATGAAGCTTTTTTTTCGCCTGTTCAAAATGCAGTCTATTCAATCTTTGCTCCGCGTTCACTAAGCAATTGCCGCAATACCGAACGGTGACAACGGCATTCGTCTTCGCAATAACAGCCTACGGAAAAATTTGCGGCTTGCGATAACGCCGCCAGCGTGTCGAGTACCTTGCCGGCGTCGCCATGATCCAATTCCGCCCGGAACTTCCGCACGAAACCATCCCATTCCTTCTGGCTGGATGCCGCCTTTCCTTCCGCCATCAGCTCCGGGCCGGGAGACAGAATGGGAAGCCAAACGTCATAGTAGTTGCGGCTGCCAAACTCGGATTTCGGTACGCCGCGCGGCGGACGGCGAACGGTGCCTATACGTACGCCCTCGTTCTCGACCCGCGGCTCGCCCAGGCGAACGATACGAACTCCCATGTCGATTCCTTGCCAGAATATAAGGGAAGATAAGCATGCGCCATGTCGATAAATTACGCCAGCCCGCCATGGCAAAATCCAGGCAATCGCAGGCACGAACGCCTGACGTCCGTCCCATACACGCTCCCCCTGATAACAATGCGATAGCTCGACCTCTGGGAGCTTATCTACACGAAAGCTTTTCCCTGCTGATCTGTACAGACCTTTTGTCGCCATTCGTGATGTCGGCAACGACCAGGTTGCATTTGGTGTAGCCGACAAGGCTTATGATGAACTCGTAGTCCCTGTTTTTCTCCGGCTTGAAATAGGACACGATCTGACAGCTGCCCGCGCCGGAAGCGTAGCTTGCCGTTACCTTGACCTGCTGGTCGGCCCTGATGTACATCTCCCCCCAAGCCGGCGCGAGCGCCATGCCTTTCGGCATATCGATCGACCTTCGCCAGTATGGGGAGTCCAGATACACGAACATGCCGTCGGAAAGATCGGGACGATCGCCGCAAACGTTCTGATCCACGAAAAACGCCCCGCCCGCCGCTCTCAATCTGGCCCTATCGCCGTCTTTTGGCTCGGAAGCGGGCGTCAACATACCGGCACATCCCGACACCGCAACCGCAATTGCCGCAATGAATAAACGCTTGAACATAGCAATCTCCCTGTTTGATCGCCCGTTTTAGGTACCCTCGGTTTTCGTTTGTCGATGGGCGGAGTTCATGCTATCAGTTTTTCCGGGCCTGTTGCCGAAACCAGGGTTCCGGAATGGCACGTACGATCCGCAACCGAGGGTAAAATACGGCCTTCTCCAGCCGCGTTGTGGGCGTCCGTGCAATTGCCCTGACGGATAAAGGAACCCGGATGTTCCGAGATTGATCCAACATGGGGACTGCAGAAAGGACGGAAAGATTTTTGCCCTGCCGTCTTATTTGTTTGTACTATTCTTCCGCGGCCATCCATCGGGAACCCCCTTCAGGGCGGCCATTCCACTTCGCATGGATACGCAAGTGGCAATCCGTTTTATGGAAAGGATGAAAAATCCATGATCGACACCATCATCACCGATTTCGAGTGCCCAGCGACCGGCGGCCAGCCCTTCCGGCTTTCCGGACAACGGGGAAAAACCGTCGTGCTTTATTTCTATCCCAAGGACAGCACGCCCGGTTGCACGACGGAAGCGCAACAGTTCCACGACCTCCATCCCGAGTTCATCAAGGCCGGCTGCGTGGTTGTCGGCATTTCGCGCGACAGTCTGAAATCGCACGAAAATTTCAAGTCCAAGCAGGAACTGCCTTTCGAGCTGTTGTCCGATACGGACGAAAAGCTGTGTGCGCAATTCTCCGTAATCAAGGAGAAAAAACTCTACGGCAAGGCGGTGCGCGGCGTCGAACGCAGCACCTTCGTGATCGACAGTGCCGGCGTATTGCGCCGTGAGTGGCGCGGGGTAAAGGTTCCCAGCCATGCCCAGGAAGTTCTGAATTTCGTCAAAACGCTTTAATCCCCCCATTCATTCCACTGGAAAGTGACCGTTCATGGCTACCCAAGCTGGCGCAAAGGCAAGAAGCAAAAAAACCGCATCGCCCAAAGACGCGGCGACGAAGCTGTTCGTGCTCGACACCAACGTGCTGCTGCACGACCCTACCTCGGTTTATCGCTTCGAGGAACACGATGTTTTCCTGCCGATGAAAACCCTGGAGGAACTGGACAACAACAAGAAGGGGCTGTCCGACGTCGCGCGCAATGCCCGCCAGGTGACCCGCACACTGGACGAGATAGTCAGCAGCAGCCAGAACGGCATCCAACAGGGCATCCCGCTGAGTGAAGTATCGCGCCGTCTGGCGAGCGGCCGTCTCCTGTTGCAGACCGAGGCTATTTCAAACGAGCTGCCGGATGCCCTGCCGACAGCCAAGGCCGACAACCAGATCCTGGCCGTCGTCGTTCATTTGCAGCGCACTTATCCCGATCGCCCGGTCATTCTGGTGTCGAAAGACATCAACGTGCGCATCAAGGCCCGGGCGCTGGGTCTGCAGGCCCAGGATTACTTCAACGACAAGGTGCTGGAGGACATCAATCTGCTGCACAGCGGCGTCCGCGAGCTGCCGCAGGATTTCTGGGACAAACACGGCCAGGACATGGAATCCTGGAAGCACGAGAGCCGAACGCTCTACCGGGTAACGGGACCGCTCTGCGCGGACATGCTGATCAACGAATTCCTGTTCCAGGAAGATCCGAAGCCTTTTTACGCCATCGTCCGTGAGGTTTCCGGAAAAACCGCCCAACTGTCCACACTGACCGATTACACGCATCCGAAGAACGGTGTCTGGGGCATCATGGCGCGCAATCGCGAGCAGAATTTCGCCCTCAATCTGCTGATGGACCCTGAAATCGATTTCGTCAGCCTGCTCGGCCAGGCGGGCACCGGAAAAACCCTGCTGACACTGGCTGCCGGCCTGACCCAGGTGCTCGAAAACAAGCGCTATTCGGAAATCATCATGACCCGGGTGACTGTTCCGGTCGGCGAGGACATCGGCTTCCTGCCAGGCTCGGAGGAGGAGAAGATGGGGCCGTGGATGGGCGCGCTCGAAGACAACCTGGAAGTGCTCAACAAGTCCGAGAGCAACGAAGGCGGCGAATGGGGACGCGCCGCCACGCAGGATCTGATCCGCAACCGGATCAAGATCAAATCGCTGAACTTCATGCGGGGCCGTACTTTCCTCAACAAATACCTGATCATCGACGAAGCGCAGAATCTCACGCCCAAGCAGATGAAAACGCTGATCACGCGCGCAGGTCCAGGCACCAAGGTCGTCTGCATGGGCAATATCGCCCAGATCGACACGCCGTACCTGACCGAGGGCAGTTCAGGCCTCACCTACGTCGTCGACCGGTTCAAGGGCTGGGCGCATTCCGGCCATGTCACCCTGCAGCGCGGCGAACGTTCGCGCCTGGCCGATTACGCCGCCGAAGTACTATAGAAGTGTTATAGTCTTACCCGGTTATCGGGCCGTGTCCTACCGTCCCTGAAAACGCGGAAACGGAGTCGGCCTCGGCAAACCGGGCCATGCCGGTTTGCATTGCTTTCGGCTCGTTTTCGTATTTCCCTGTTTTCCGGATGGCCGAGCATGACATGGCCTGGTCGTTTCCAACCCACGGCTCCTTTGCATTGCAGCGGATCCTCGCATTCCGGAGAATCGATTGAAACGACGGGAATTCATTGCCGCGTCAGCCGCGTTGAGCCTATTGGCCGGTGCGGCTCATGCCGCTCCGAAAAAAAACGAAAAAAAGATCACTGCCAAACCGGCAAAAAAAACTTCGTCCAAGCCCGCCAGCAATGCGGCCGAATCACCTTCAGACTCCGATGTGCCGCCGCAGGCCGAACCGCCGCGCAATGCCATCAGCCTGCCTGACGAACCGCTGCCGCAGTGGCGAACATACGATATCCACTCGACGATAAAGCTCAACGATCCGCAAGGCAAAGCCCGCCTCTGGCTGCCTCTGGTGCAGTACCGCGATACGCCCTGGGAGCGTTCGCTCGACCATCACTGGCAAGGGAATTTTGAGATGGCCGGCATATACCGCGATCCGCTTGCCGACATGGAAGTTTTTTACGCCGACTGGCCGGAAGGCACAACGGATCCGCAGCTGCAAATCACCAGCCGCATTGCCACCCAGGATCGTCACTTCGACATCACCCGCCGCGGCGTAGTCGCTGAACGGACCGAAATCCTGCGCCGCTGCCTGCATTCCACCGAACTGGTGCCCACCGACGGCATCATCAGGCGTACCGCCGAGCGAGCCATTGGCCGCGTCAAGGACCCGCTGGCCCAGGGCAAAGCCATCTATGACTGGGTCGTCGAAAACACGCACTACGACCCGCAAATGAAGAATATCGGCCGTACCCATATCGGCCGGATGCTGGAATCGGGCTATCTGTCCGGCCGCAGCGCTGAAATTTCGCTGCTTTTCGTTGGATTGTGCCGCTCCATAGGCATTCCGGCACGCCCGGTATTCGGCCTGCGCATGGATACCTCGCGCCTGTTCGCCAGCCTGGGCGCGAGCGGCGACCTCAAGGAAGCGCATCATTGCCGCGCCGAATTTTATTCTCCAGGCTATGGCTGGGTGCCTGTCGATCCATCGGATGTGCGCCGAGCCGTCCAGCTCGAACACCTGAGCATCGGAGATCCAAAACTGACGGTGCTGAAAAAGCTGCTGTTCGGCTTCTGGGAGATGAACTGGATCGGCTTCAATGCCGCTCAGGATGTCATTTTGCGCGGTTCCGCAGGCGCCTCTCTGCCGTTCCTGATTTCACCGGTGTTGGAAATACCGGACGGCCGTTTCGATTCACCGGATAGCGGACATTTCAGCTACAGCGCGACGGCGCAGCGCTCCGAAAACTAAGGCGAACGCTTCAAGAACCGCTCAATAAGAAGACCCAGGATCGGCGAAATTCTCGAAACGGGTGTATTCGCCCATGAAGGTCAGGCGCACGGTGCCGATCGGCCCATTACGCTGTTTGCCGATGATGATTTCGGCCGTTCCCTTGTCCGGCGTATCTGGGTTGTAGACCTCGTCGCGGTAGATGAACATGATCACGTCGGCATCCTGTTCGATGGCGCCGGATTCACGCAGATCGGACATGACCGGCCGCTTGTTCGGACGTTGCTCAAGCGAGCGGTTGAGCTGCGACAGGGCAATCACCGGCACGTTGAGCTCCTTGGCCAGCCCCTTGAGCGAACGCGAGATTTCCGAGATCTCGGTCGCACGGTTCTCGCCGCCGCCTGGGCTGGCCGACGACATCAACTGCAGGTAGTCGATGACGATCAGCCCGAGCTTGCCGCATTGCCGATGCAGCCGGCGTGCGCGGGCACGCAGGTCGATCGGGTTCAAGGCCGCTGTTTCGTCGATGTACAAAGGCGCTTCATGCATCCGCCCCAGCGCGGCGGACAGACGCGACCACTCGTCGTCGTTCAGCCGCCCCGTGCGCACACGGTGCGCATCCAGGCGCCCGACCGACGAGAGCATGCGCATGGCGAGCTGCGTTCCCCCCATTTCCATCGAGAACACCGCCACCGGCAGGCCCGCTTCGATGGCGACGTGTTCGGCCATATTCAGGGCAAAGGAAGTCTTGCCCATGGACGGCCGGCCGGCGACGATGAGCAGGTCGCCCGGCTGCAGGCCGGAGGTGCGCGCGTCGAGGTCGTGGTAGCCGCTGGGCACGCCAGTGATCTCCGACGGGTTGTCGCGGTCGTGCAGTTCCTGGATGCGTTCGACCACCTGCGTAAGCAAGGGATTGATGTGCTGGAAGCCGGCCTGGTGCCGAAAACCCGACTCGGCAATGGCAAAGACTTTGGCCTCGGCCTCGTCGAGCAGTTGCTTGGGGTCACGGCCCAGCGGACTGAAAGCGCTGCCGGCAATCTCGTCGCCCACCGTCACCAGTTGGCGCAGAATCGCCCGCTCGCGCACGATTTCGGCATAGCGCCGGATATTCGAGGCGGACGGGGTATTGGCCGCCAGTTCGCCTAGGTAGGCCAGCCCTCCGGTCTCATTCCCCTCTCCTGCCGTGTCGAGGCTTTCGGCGACTGTGACGGCGTCCGCCGGTTTGTTGCGTTCGAGCAGCTTGCTGATCTGGCGGAAGATGCGCTTGTGCTCGTCGCGATAAAAATCGCCCTCGCTGACGACATCGGCGATCTTGTCGAAAGCGGCATTGTCGAGGAGCAAGCCGCCCAGCACGGATTGCTCGGCTTCGATCGAGTGCGGCGGAATCCGCAACTGCGCAAGCGCAGGATCAGGGGCGCTTTTTTTCGCGCCGGAGGAATTGTACGGCTTAGCCATAGGAGTTGTCTTGCTCAACAAACGGTGCGGCAAAGAGGCAGAGCAGTGAGTTTACGCCCTTCACACAGACTCGGAAACGGGAAGAGAGCCGATCAGAAAACGGAAAAGCCTTGCCAAGTCACGCCAAGCAAGGCTTTTCCTCTCGTTCTACGGCAGCTGCCAGGCAGCCGCGCACGCGGGGTCGATTACAGCTCGCCGACTACGGCCACCTTGATGGTCGCTACGACATCGGTGTGCAGGGCAATTTCGAGCTCCGACTCGCCAACCATCTTGAGCGGTCCGGCCGGCATGCGGATATCGGACTTCTCGACGGTATATCCCAAGGCCTTCAGACCGTCGGCCACATCGTAATTGGTCACGGAGCCGAACAGGCGGCCATCGACGCCAGCCTTGCGCGCCACCGTCACCATCACGCCTTCCAGCTTTGCGGCGTAGGCCTGGGCTTCCACCAGTTTCTCGGCGGCGGCCTTCTCCAGCTCGGCGCGCTTGGCTTCAAACTCCTTCATCGCCGCCGGCGTGGCACGCTTGGCCTTGCCGTAGGGAATCAGATAGTTACGGGCATAGCCGTCCTTCACTTTGACGAGATCGCCCAAGCTGCCGAGATTGACGACCTTCTCCATCAGAATAATTTGCATCGTCCTGTCCTCGAATTATTGGTGATTGTCGGTATAGGGCAACAGCGCCAGATAGCGCGCGCGCTTGATGGCCACGGACAGCATGCGCTGATAACCGGCCTTCGTGCCTGTGAGGCGCGCCGGCATGATCTTGGCGTTCTCGGCGATGTACTCCTTGAAAAGATCGACATCCTTGTAGTCGATGCTTTCCATCTTTTCCGCGGAAAAACGGCAGAACTTGCGGCGCTTGAAAAGACCGCTGCCGCGTTTCTTGACGTTCTTGTCATCCTTTTTCTTCGTAAAAAATCTAGCCATTTCAGATTCCTTCTTCAAATTCAATCGTTGTCACATGTAGTCTGGGGGACTTGCTGTTTTTGCTCCGCGCGGCGAGAAATCCTGTCAAACGAACCGCCATCCCCGGAGCTGCCTCCTGAAGCCACTTTGCCGCTTCGCCCAGCGCTATCGCCGATATTTCACATTCGACGTGCCGGGAGATACCTGCCTCGGCCTGTTCCGACCGGTGGCCTACCACACACTCCATCACGGGTACGCCGGCTGGCGTAAAACGCAGGGCTTTGCGTTCGATCAGTGTGCCGGTCAGTTCAACGCGGTTCAGGTTGGCTCTAGCAGTCACTCCGCCTGTGCTGTTGCCGTCGTCTCGGTGCTAGTGGTCTCGGCAGCGGCCGTGGTGGTTTCCTCGCGCGCCTCCATCATCGACTTCGACTTCTCTTCCTTCATCATCGGCGAAGGCGTCGTCACAGCTTTCTTCATCTTGATGGTCAGATGGCGCAATACAGCGTCATTGAACTTGAAACCATGCTCAAGCTCGGTAAGTACCTCGCCATTGCACTCGATATTCATCAGCACGTAGTGTGCCTTGTGCAGTTTCTGGATCGGGTAGGCCAGCTGGCGGCGACCCCAGTCCTCCAGGCGATGAATCTGCCCGCCCTGGGACGTAATGATCGATTTATAGCGCTCGATCATCGCCGGAACCTGCTCGCTCTGGTCCGGGTGAACGATAAATACAATTTCATAATGGCGCATGAACACTCCTTATGGTTAAAGCCCCCCGCCATGCTAACGGTGGAGCAAGGTGGAAAAGCCGGACATTCTGCCAGAAATCCGCTTATTGATCAATGTGCTTGACCAATTTATCGGCTCTGCCGGCGGTTTTGCCCGTACTGTTGCTCGATTTGGGGCGCATGGCCAGCAAGCGCTTGCGGATATTTTCCAACGGCAGGCCAAGGGCCAACTCGCGTTCCATGAGTTTGAGGAGAGGCAGCAGCTTGCCTCCGAGTTCGGGCAGGAATGGCGTAACCAGCTCCTCTTTTCCAGACCGAAGAAACGAGATGGCACGCTCAAGCGTCGGCGGCGGCAAGGGGGCAGAGACTTTCGCATCGCAGGAAACGATCCTGTCTCCGCCCGACTGCTGCGCCGTGTTGAGGCGGATTCCAGCCAGTTCGATCAGGGCATGCGCGGAACTTACGCCATCCGCGGGACTATTGCTGATGCCGACGCTGACCGACAGATTCAGCCTATGCCCCTGGACGGAAATATTGGCAATCCGGATGGCCTCCCGCAGGCGGTTGCCGAAAGCCTCGCAAGCCGAATAAGAGGTTCCCGGAGAAATAACTACCAACTGGCTGCCGATGAAATGCCCGAGGCTATCCTTCTTGCGTATCTTTCCGGAAAGGATGGAGATAAAGCGCTTTTGCAGCTGTTTCAGAATCTGTGGGCCGTATTCCTCGCGCAAGGCCCCCACGTTGTCGAACCCCATGACGATGGCGCTCACCTCGTTGCCTTGATGCATGGCATGCGACAGCGCCTGCAAAGCCCGCTGTTCGATATATTTGCGCGTGAATATTCCCGTCTCCGGATTCTGGACATGCTGTTCGATATTCTCCTTGAGCTGATTCTGCGCCCGGGATAGTTTCAGCAACGAGTCGACGCGCGCGAGCAGTTCGGCGCCACCGGTCCCGCGGCTCACGAAATCCGACGCCCCGAGCGATTTTGCCCGTTCTATGGCTTCCTCGTCGTCGTCGCTGGAAATCATCAGCACAGGCATTTGATCGAGCCTCGCCAGACGCGATGCGCGCATGCGTTTGAGCAGACCCTCGCCGTCCAGCACCGGCAGCAGCATGGAGCAGATTACCAACTCGATGGAATAATCCAGCATCAAGACCTGCCATGCCGCCTCGCCATCCGTTTCCTCCCGGATGTCGTACGATTCGCGCAGATGCTTGATAAGCGTCGAGCGAGTGACACGAGATCCGCCGACAACCAGTATGCGTGGTAGTTCTTCTTGATTATCCATTATTCGTTCCACCGCCCAAGATTCAGTAAAAAGACAGATTATTCCTGTCCGGACACCCGGACAACGACCCTGCCGCGCGATCGCCCCGCAATAAAAGCTTCGAATGCTGCAGGCAGATCGGCAAAGTCGATGCACTGCGTCATCGCCGGCAGATGCGCCGGGCGCAAATCCGTCGCCAATCGCTTCCAAAGCTGGATACGCCGCTGGACCTCAATGTTAACGGCATCGATGCCCAACAAATTAACCCCGCGCAAGATAAAAGGCATAACCGTTGTATTCAGCGCCGTACCCGCCACCAGCCCGATGCTCGCTACCGACGCATTGGGTCTCATCGCGCCAAGCAGCCAGGCAAGGATATCGCCGCCGGCATTATCCACCGCGCCGGCCCATGTTGCCTTGTCAAGTGGACGGAGCGGCGGCAAATCCAGAGAAGAACGGAGCAGGATCTCGTTCGCCCCCAGCTTCCCGAGGTAATCCGCCTCCTGTTCCTTGCCGGTCAAGGCGGTAACGGAATAGCCAAGCCCCGCGAGCATGTCGATGGCCATGCTGCCGACCCCGCCGGTCGCCCCGGTCACGATCACCGGGCCAGCGCCTGGAACCAGCCCGGAACCTTCCAGCTTGCCTATCGCCAACGCTGCCGTGAATGCCGCCGTACCCAAGGCCATGGCATCAAACAGCGAAAGCTCCGCCGGTAGCGGAACCACCCAGTCGGCCGGCACCCGTGCCAGTTCGGCATAGCCTCCGTGATGCGCCACGCCGATGTCGAAGCAGGAGGCAACGACCTTATCCCCCGGTTTGAACCGTGAATCCTCGCTTTTCACAACGGTGCCGGATAGATCGATTCCCCCTATGCAGGGAAAACGCCGAATAATCTTCCCGGCGCCGGTCGCCGCCAATGCATCCTTGTAATTGATACTGGAGTACGCAACCCGGATCGTCACCTCGCCGGGATCGAGTTGCGACTCGTCCATGGCAACAAAACTGCTGCGTATTTTTTTATCGACTTCATCAATCAACAAGGCCTTGAACGAATTCACGATATTCCCCCGAAACCGACACTCAGAACGAAATGCCCCATACCTACCCATGGTTCATATCATACTCATAAAACCGGCGCATCAATACTGCCAGATCGATTAAATCAAATATTTTTATTTAAATTCATATAATTAACATAAAAAACCAGGATATCCGGATAGAAAAAAACGGCAGATGGGTTTACATCGGAGGATTTTTCTTTTAGATTCGCCCCCTATGTATTGCTGTAAAAAAACCACCATAAACTTACTCTCTGCCGTTACGATCTGCCTGTGTTGCCTCAGTACAGCGCAGGCCGTTGAGCAGTTGCCCAAGCTCAGTGAGGATCCATCGCTGTTCGAGCGCTACACCAACAGCGCCCAGGATCTGGTGCTGAAAGGGCTGGAACTCGTCGGTATCAATTACCGGCGCGGCGGCACGAGCGCCGAAACCGGACTCGATTGCAGCGGATTCGTTCAGCTGGTGTTCAAGGAGTCCCTGGGCAAATTGCTGCCAAGAACCGCCAGAGAACAGAGCGAAGTTGGCGACGTCGTCGACAAAAACGAACTCAAGCCAGGCGATCTGGTTTTCTTCAACACCATGCGCCGCGCTTTTTCCCATGTCGGGATCTACCTTGGCGACAACCACTTCATGCATTCGCCGCGTACCGGCGCTGAAGTACGGGTCGAGGACATGAGCCAGAGCTACTGGGTCAAGCGCTACAACGGCGCGCGTCGCGTCATCGAGCGCTGATCCGCCAACTCTCTCCAGTAATGAAAAGGATGCTTTCCGCGTCCTCAGACTGCTGACGAACCCCGTCTTTTTTGGAAGACGGGGTTTTGTTTTATGGTGTTGATGAGGAAGAAAGAGGGAGCCGCCGAGACAGCAGAGGCTGGCCAATTGAGTGTGGAAGTTGCCTGAGCCTCAGGGACACTACAGAGAGGCTCGGCATGGCGAATCGAAGGCGCCTTAAAGCCGCGCCAGCAGGCGGGCGATCTTCTTCGTGTTCTGGCACGCAGCGGCCAACAGGCAACGTGCCCGCTCCTTGGCCAGCCCACGATAGCGCGCATAGCGATGCCCGTACAGTTTCCTTGGCATCGGCAAAGCTGCGCTCCACCGTCTCCTTGCGTCGCTTGTAGATCGCCTTGCCCGTCTCGGTCAGGCGATGGGTGGCCACGGCCTCCTTGAACTCTTCCCAGACATGACGGGTCACCACCTTGATCATCGTAGCACTTTGCGTGCATTGACCGCGTAGCGAACAGTCCCGGCAGGGCTCAGTGGCACTCGCGTATTCCCGGTACCCCTGACGGTT
>JAVBSG010000116.1:0-11434 GCA_031547245.1 Propionivibrio sp. | reverse complement strand
TAGCTCCACCCTTTTCTCTATTCCACCAGCCACAACAATCTTAAAACTGACTAATTTCGTCACACCAAATGACTATCTGCGGCAGAAAAACTCTCCAAAATCGGTTATAGAAGATTCAATGTATTTGCTGATTTCCCGTTGGGCCTGCTGGCAAGTCGTAAAACGCCGATGATGGGCGCATTCGTTTTCCAGCGAGCCCCGGACAACAAAGTATCGGTTTCCAGGCGAATATCGGAATGATCCAGCTCAGCAGAGCACCATATTGTCCCGATGAATCATCTCCGGCTCGTCGATGTAACCCAGTATCCCCTCGATCTCGCCGCTGGCCCTACGGGTAATGCGTCGAGCATCGCTGCTGCCGTAGTTGATCAGGCCGCGCGCAACCTCCCGGCCGTCCGGCGACAGGCAGGCCACGGCAGCACCGCGTTCGAATTCTCCCTGCACTTCCACGACGCCGATTGGCAGCAGGCTTTTACCTTCGTCCAGCGCCTTAACGGCTCCGGCATCGAGCATCAGCCGGCCGTTGAGTTGCAGGTGATCAGCCAGCCATTGCTTGCGCGCACTGAGCGGCAGCATTTCCGAAACCAGCAGCGTACCTATCGATTCGCCATCAGCCAGGCGAGGCATTACATTCGTTTCGCGGCCGCTGGCGATCACCGTGTGCGCGCCGCTGTTGGCCGCGCGCTTGGCGGCGATCACCTTGGTGATCATGCCGCCCTTGCCGTACTGCGTACCGGCGCCGCCGGCCATCGTCTCCAATGCCGGATCGCCCGCCCGCGCCTCGGAAATCAGCGTGGCCTGCGGGTCCTTGCGAGGATCGGCGGTATAAAGCCCCTGCTGGTCGGTCAGGATGATCAGGCAGTCAGCTTCGACGAGATTGGCGACCAACGCGCCCAGCGTGTCGTTGTCGCCGAACTTGATTTCGTCGGTAATCACCGTGTCATTCTCATTGATGATCGGCACGACACCCAGTTGCAACAGCGTCGTCAAGGTCGAACGCGCATTCAGATAACGTTTCCGGTCGGCAAGGTCTTCGTGCGTCAGCAGAACCTGCGCGGTGTGCAGGCGGTGTTGAGAGAAAGCGCTCTCATAGACTTGCACCAAACCCATCTGGCCTACAGCGGCGCACGCTTGCAGATCATTCACGGCGCTTGGGCGCTTTTCCCAGCCGAGGCGCTGCATGCCGCAAGCAATGGCGCCGGATGACACCAGCACGACTTCCCGGCCGCTTTCGCGTAGCCTGGCGATCTGTTGCGCCCAATCCTGGATGGCGGCCATATCGAGCCCCTGACCATTATTCGTTACCAGTGCCGACCCTACCTTGATGACGAGGCGCCGGGCCTCGGCAATGCGAGTCTTTCCCATAATCGTCCGCTTATTCAATGTCTTCGTCCGGAAAGAATTCGTCCGATGGATTCCTGATTTCCTCCACTATCGGCGACAGAGTTTCCAGCGCCTGCTGCACCGCATAGACCAGCGCCCGGCATCCATCGCCGCTAATGGCGCTGATTCGGAAACAGGGAGTCTTGTCGGCAGCGCCGTAGGCACGCAGAAAATCCGCGGCACGCTGGTCGCGCTCATCCTCCGGGATCAGGTCCAGTTTGTTGAGTACCAGCCAGCGCGGCTTGGCCGCCAGTTCCGGGCTGTATTTTTCCAATTCCTTCACGATGGCCTGCGCATCCCGCACCGGATCGGCATCCGGGTCCAGCGGCGCCAGATCGATGATATGCAGCAGAACGCGGGTGCGCGCCAAATGCTTCAGGAAGCGGATGCCGAGGCCGGCGCCTTCGGCCGCGCCTTCGATCAGCCCCGGAATATCCGCGACGACGAAGCTCTTGTCCTCGCTGACGCGCACGACGCCTAGATTGGGATGCATCGTGGTGAAGGGATAATCGGCCACCTTCGGGCGCGCCGCGGAGATCGCGCGGATGAACGTGCTCTTGCCGGCGTTCGGCAGGCCCAGCAGGCCGACGTCCGCTAGCACGCGCAGCTCCAGGCGCAGATCGCGTTCTTCGCCCGGTTCGCCTTTCGTGCATTGCCTGGGCGCGCGGTTGGTGCTGGACTTGAAATGGATGTTGCCGAGACCGCCCTTGCCGCCCTTGGCGATCGTCGTTTTCTTCCCGTCGGTGTCCAGATCGGCGACGATCCGCTGGGTGTTGATGTCGGTCACCACCGTTCCGACCGGCACGCGCAGGACGATATCCCCGCCACCCCGGCCGTAACAGCCGGCGGACGCGCCGTTCTCGCCGCGCGGCGCAACGAACTTGCGGGTATAGCGGTACTCGATCAGGGTATTGATGTTGCGGTCGGCAACGATCACGACGCTGCCGCCGCGGCCGCCGTCGCCGCCGTTCGGCCCACCTTCCGGCTCGTATTTCTCGCGCCGGAACGAGACGACGCCATTGCCGCCATCGCCCGCGGCCACATAGATTTTCGCCTCGTCAATGAATTTCATGATTTAAGTCTTTCGCAAACTAAAAAGCCCTACCGCGAAACGATAGGGCTTTCTTGCCGACTGCGCGGTCGATCGATACGGCGATCAGGCCGCGGCGGCGACGATGCTCACGGTGCGCTGGCGCTTCGGCCCCTTCAGGGAGAATTCGACCTGCCCCTCGATCAGGGCAAAAAGCGTATGGTCCTTGCCGATGCCGACATTCATGCCCGGGTGGAACTGCGTGCCGCGCTGGCGGACGATGATGTTGCCGGCGAGAACCGTTTCGCCGCCATAACGCTTGACGCCAAGACGTTTCGATTCCGAGTCGCGGCCGTTACGGGAACTGCCGCCTGCTTTTTTGTGTGCCATGTGACTATTTCCTTTCCGTTAGGCCGGCGATCAAGCCGAGATTCCGTCGATGCGGATTTCGGTGTAATTCTGACGGTGGCCCTGATGCTTCTGATAATGCTTGCGACGACGCATCTTGAAGATTTTGACCTTGTCGTGACGGCCTTGCGAAAGCACAGTTGCCTTGACCTCAGCTCCGGCAACCAGCGGCGCGCCGATTTTCACGGACTCGCCCTCGCCAACCATGAGCACTTGATCAAGAGTCACTTCTGCGCCAACTTCTGCCGGTATCTGTTCTATTTTCAGTTTTTCGCCAGCGGCAACGCGATACTGCTTGCCACCGGTTTTTATGACCGCGTACATGTTGGACTCCAAAATTGGTAATAAATGGAACAAAGAACAGCGCATTATACGTATTTCTCCTGCCAGGTCAAAACATTCGCGAATGTTTTTTCCGTTCCCCGCTTGACGCCGGCCATTGCCGCCATCTAATATTCCAGGGTTTTTTCCGAGGTATTCCGAGGTAGACTGCGTTGAAACTGGAGCGACTATACAAACTGATTGAAGCGGACATGCGGGCTGTCGACGTTTTGATCCGTCAACAGCTCCACTCCGAGGCAACCCTCGTCAAGCAGGTGGGCGAATACATCGTCAATGCCGGCGGCAAGCGGCTGCGCCCGGCCCTGGTGCTGCTCAGCGCCTGCGCCCTGGGATACAAGGGAACGCATCACCACCGGCTTGCCGCGATCGTCGAGTTCATCCATTCGGCAACACTGCTGCACGATGATGTCGTCGACGAATCCGACCTGCGGCGCGGCCAGAAAACCGCCAATGCGACCTTCAGCAACGCCGCCAGCGTGCTGGTAGGCGACTTTCTTTACTCCCGGGCCTTCCAGATGATGGTGGACGTCGACAGCATGCGCGTCATGCGCGTGCTGGCGGATGCCTCGAACGTCATCGCCGAGGGAGAAGTCTTCCAACTGATGAATTGCCACGACGCCGGCATCGACGAAGAGCACTACCTGAAAGTCATCCGCTACAAGACGGCCAAGCTGTTCGAAGCCGCCGCCCAGTCCGGCGCCATTCTCTGCAACGCGCCTTCGGAAATCGAAGAGGCCATGATCGCTTATGGCAGGCACCTCGGCACCGCCTTCCAGCTGATCGACGACGTGCTCGATTACTCCGGCGAAGAATCCGAGACCGGCAAGCATCTCGGTGACGATCTTGCCGAAGGCAAGCCGACGCTGCCGCTGATCTACGTCATGCAGAACGGCTCCAGGGAACAGGCGGACTGCGTGCGCCATGCCATCGAGAAAGGCGGATACGACGATTTTCCGGGCGTACTGGCCGCCATCCACGCCACGAACGCGCTGGATTACACGAAAAAGCAGGCGCAGGTGGAAACCGATCGCGCAATCGATGCGCTTGAGATCATTCCCGCTTCCGCATACAAAGAATCTTTGTTAGAATTAGCGTCCTTCGCAGTTACCCGATCCTACTAGATCGGTAACGGCATCACGGTCGGGGTGTAGCTCAGCCTGGTAGAGTACTACGTTCGGGACGTAGGAGTCGGAGGTTCGAATCCTCTCACCCCGACCACATCAAACCCTCGTTAATCATTGGATTGCGGGGGTTTTTGTTTTCCGGGAATTCTTTGCCCGCAAACTGAAGGAAAAACGGCTCCGGTTATCAGGAAGGGAATGCCAGCGACTTGATCGTCAGCGGAACGATGTCGCCGCCGAGAAAGGGCTTCCCGATATCGATGTAATCGCCTTCGTTCGTCTGCACCTCATCGATCACCGCGATCTCACGCTCCGGCAGCCGCGGCTGCAGCAGCATGCCGAGAACCTTGCCGACATCCTGGCGCGCCACGATCAGGAGCGGATGCGGCACGCCGGAATAGTGTTCCGCGAAACGCACCAGTTCATCGACGCAGCGGTCGACGCTCCGGTACGAAACCGGCATGTCCGGCGGCAAAGCCAGTGCGTACCGGTCCACGCCGGGCGAGATATCCATCCTCCGCAGGGTTTGCGACCAGGTTTCCGCGAGCCTCGCTTCGCCGCTGCCCGGTACGCAATCCTCCCAAAGGCATCCCGGATGGGCGATCGGCACGTTGCGTATCGGCAATTTTTGGCTGTCCAGCCAGATCGTGCTGCCGGACAGGGACAGGCTGTAGGCGCCGGCACCGATCACCGTGGCCCGCAGTGTGTGCTTGGGTTCGAACAGCGGCAGCGATTGCATTCCGGCCTGTTGCCGCAACGCTTTGGCCAGGAGGGGGCCGATATCGCCGAACGCCAGAATCGGGACAGCGGTTTCAGGGTGGTAATAACACGCGCCGACGCCGCCGGAAATGAAAACGGCATCGTACCTATGCCCTTTGCGCAAACACGGTGTCATCAGCAGTTTTTGCGCGAGGGGAGACTGTTCTCCGATGCATATTTCGTAAACGAGGTCGGACATGCGCTGCGCCAGGCGCTCGGCCTTTTGCATATCAATGGCGCGTTCCCGAAAACCCGCGCCGAACAGATCGTCGCAAATAACTGCCGCTGGAGCATGCACCCGGCGGACCTGGCCATCTGCCGTCAATTCGAGAAGATGCCCGCCGACATTCAGGCAGGCGGTATCGACGACGCGGCCGGCTTCGAATACCGCGTAGTTTGATGTCCCGCCCCCGATGTCGATGTTCAGCACGCGGCTGTTGTTGAGACGCGATATTTCCGCGGCGCCGGAGCCGCGGCCGGCAATCACCGATTCCAGATGCGGCCCGGCCGTGGCGACGATGAAGTCGCCGAGCTGCTCGGCCAGCCCCATCACCGTATCGCGCGCGTTGCGTGCCTTCGATGTTTCGCCGGTGATGATGATCGCACCGGACGTAATCTGCTCAGTGGTAAAACCCGCCGCCGCATACTGCCCCAGGATGAAATCGCGCAGATCGCCCTCGCGCACATACCCTTCGCCGTCGAGAGGCGTCAGGATCGTCGGGCTGACATAAAGGATTTCGCGTTTGGAAAATTCATAAACGGGAACCTGCGAAACCGATGCCCGGTTCACGACGTTCAGGCACGAAAAAATCACCTGCGAGGTCGTCGTGCCGATATCGATGCCGACGCTATGGATTTGCCAGGAAGTTGCCATCGAACCGCTCAAAATCCGGCGATCCGCCGCGCACCGTGGCGGACCGCCTGTCATTCTTCAAAACACGCAGCCGATCAGGAGCTTTCAGGCCACGCGAAGCTTGCCGCTTCAGGCGTTTTTCACCGTCGGCTTGGGCGCCACCATCATCGCCACGAAAACTGCCGTCACGCCGCCGACCAGTTTGCCGACAATCACCGGGAAGATCATCGGCGGCATGTTCGCGGCGGTAAACCCCAGGTGATCGCCGAAGGTGAATGCCGCCGACACGCAGAACGCCACGTTGATGACCTTGCCGCGGTCGTCCATCTTGTTCATCATGCCGAACATCGGAATGTTGTTGGCTAGCGTGGCCACCATGCCGGCGGCGGCGGCGTCATTCATTTTCAACAACGAGCCGATCTTCATCAACTGATCGCCGAACCAGCGCGTGATGAGAAACACCATCGGATAGGCGCCCAGCAGGACGCAGGCGATGTAGCCGATCGTCTCGATGGCGCGCATGATGCTGCCCGCTTTGTCGTCCCCCGTCATGAAGATCGGGTCCATGCCCGGAATGATGCTCACGCCGAGCGTGGTTTGGATGACGGCGCAGGCCAATCCGACGGTAATCAGCGCCACCAGGAATTTGGCGAAAATCTGGAAACCCGAAATCATCTTTTCGGGCATGATCTTGAGCCCGATCGCAATCAACACCGAGATGATGATGACCGGTATCAGGTTCATCAGGATCATGTTGATCGAAAAGACGACGGGCTGTCCATCGACAATGATGTTCGAGGCCATGGCGACCAGCCCGCCCGCGATGCATCCCAACGGGATGGTAACGATGCCGGCGAGGATGCCCATGGCGAGAAAGCGGCGGTCTTCCTTGTCGATGATGCCAAGCCCTACGGGAATTGAGAAAACGATGGTCGGCCCCATCATCGCGCCAAGGACGAGACCGGCATATAGCCAGGCGGCAACGTCGCCCCCGGCCAGCTCCTTGGCGAGGAAGAAGCCGCCCATATCGTTGGCCAGCAGCGTGGTGGCGAACATCGCCGGGTTTGCTCCCAGCGCGGTGTAGATCGGCACCACGATCGGCCGCAGGATGTTCGCGAGAACGGGCGCCAGGGCAATCACGCCGACCATCGCCAGGCCCAATGCGCCCATAGCCATGAAGCCTTCCTCGAATTGCTTGCCCGAGCCGCCGATGGCGCGGCCGATGAATCCCAAACCGATCTTGTTCAAGACTTCCTCGGTTCCGCCGAACTGGTCGAAAATGCGATCCAGCGCCGCCAAAGCCATAAAGATCATCATGATCCACATGATAATGACGTTGATGTTATCCATATATCCTCCTTATATTGCTCGTTTTCCCAAAAAAAACCTTGCCGAGTGATCAACGTTCATAGGCATGCCGGAAAACCTCGGCAATCTGCGCCTGCGACGCCGTGCGCGGATTGGTTTCCAGGCATGAATCGTCGAGCGCCGCCTGGGCAAAACCCGCAAAATCCTCTGTTTTCCCCCCAGCTTCGCGCAGATTCGCCGGCAGTCCGAGTTCGACGATGAGCCGCTGCACGTGCTCGATCGCTTGCTGCGCTTCCAGAATGTTGCCGCTCAACGCGTGTCCGATCTCGGCGAAAGCCCGCTTACAGACCAGTTGGTTGAAATGCATGACCGACGGCAGCATGATCGCGTTGGCCACACCGTGCGGGATGTTGTAAGCGGGGCCGATCCGGTGCGCCATGGCGTGCGACAGCCCCAGCCCGGCATTGGAAAAGGCGATGCCGGCCATGTAGGAAGCGAGCATCATCGATTCGCGCGCACGCACGTCGCTCCCCTGCCCCACTGCAATCGGCAAGGCTTCGCCGATCAGGGTGACGGCCCGGTACGCCAGCGCTTTGGTGAGCGGCGTGGCGCGAGTCGCCACATAAGCCTCGATGGCGTGCGTCAGCGCATCGATTCCGGTCGCCGCGGTGAAATGCGGCGGCACCCCCAGCGTCAGGCAGGCGTCGATGACCGCCAGATCCGGGATCATGTCCGGATGGACGATCAGGTGTTTGACGTGATCGGCCGAATCGGTAATCACCGTCACATTGGTCGCCTCGGAGCCCGTGCCTGCCGTCGTCGGCACGGCGATGAAGGGAATCCGGCGCCGCACGACGAGGGAGCGGTCGCTCAGCGAACGCTCCAGGAAAGCGGCCATCTCGCCGATCCGCAACTCCGGGTTGGCCGCCAGGACGATGGCCGCCTTCGCGGCATCGAGGGTCGATCCGCCGCCAAAGGCCACGACGCCGTCGCAGCGGGCGTAGGCCAATGCTTCCGCGATGGCTTCGACCGTCGTCGTCTCAGGTTCTCCAGGTTTCTGCCGGTATACGGTACAGCCGACGTCGTGCCGCCGTAGCGACCGGAACATCCCTTCGGCAAGGCCCGCCTGATCGAGCATCGCGTCGATCACCACGAAGACGTGCGCGATCCGGCGAGCGGCAATGGCCTCGCCGATGCGCGCAATCGCGCCGGGGCCGATCAATGTGTCCGGCGGAACGGAAAACGACCGCACCGTCTGGGAATTCATGAGATCGACGGTCTGGTAGACGATTCCGCTGACATCCTGCTCGTTCATACCCTGCCCCCAAGGGAAATTCCGTGCGCGGCGATCGCCAGCGGCGTCAGGAAAAGCGGCTGCCGCGGCAGTATCACGCGCATGTCGCCGAACAACTGCGCGAACAGCGATCCGACGCCCGGCATGGCACAGGAACCGCCTGACAAATACAGCGTATCGACGGCATAGGCCCGCGCCGGCCCGCGCAAATGCTCCTCGACGATAGCCGCCATCTTCTCGAACACCGGGCGCACCACCGGCCAGATTTCGTCGCTACGCCGTTTGTTGCGCTCATCGCGCTTGAGGAGTTCGGCCTCTTCAAGCGAAATGCGGCGGTGGCCGGCCAGCGTCAGCGACACGTGGTGCCCGCCGGTGGGCTCGTCGCCCGAATAGACGACCTTGCCGCCGCTGACGACGGCGATGCCGGTCGTTCCCCCGCCGATATCCACGACGGCGGCCCGATCCAACTGCAAGAGACCGGCAACGGCCGAAGGCTCATCGATCACTCCTGCGACATCGAGGCCGGCGGCTTCGATGACGTTGATGGATATCCGTGGATCGGTTCCCGGCGGATAGGAGGTAACGGCGGCCTTGGGCAGCTCGCCGCCGATCTGCTCCCGCAGCTCATCGAGCTGCCTGCGGACGATCTGCACCGCGCCGAAAAAATCCCAGACGATGCCGTCGCGCACGACATCTGCCCAATCGAGCCGTGCCGCTACCGGACGCGCTTCGCCGTCGACAAGCATCGAGACCACGTCGCTGGTCCCCAGGTCGATTCCCAGCACCAAGCTGCCCGCTGGCTTGCGACTGGAAGGCTTTCCCTGGCCTGCCAGCCGCGCCGCGGATGCCAGGCGCGGATCGAGCCAGTCCGTTATTCCCGATGTCATACGATCCGGAAGTAATCCACCAGCACACAGCGGCGCAGGCGGATGAAGGTGCGCGCACTGGTCACGCCTTCGCCGGTCGGCGTCGAAATGGTCATGCTCGTCCAGCCCTCGCCGCCGAATCCCAAACCGGCAAGGCAGGGGCCGTTCTTAACGAAAATGCTGGTATTGATTTCATTGGCCATGCGGTGCAGCGCTTCCAGGTTGCGCGAATGCATGGCGGCGGTGTGCCGGCAGTTTCCCTCCAGCCGGACGGCGAGATCGATGGCGCTATCGACGTCCGGCGCGCGGACTACGGAGATGACCGGCATCATCAGTTCGGTCAGCGCGAACGGATGGTCCGCCTCAGTTTCGACGTAGAGCAGGCGCGTATCCGCCGGCACGTCGAGGCCGATGGCCGCGGCGATTTTCGCCGCGTCGCGCCCGACCCAGTCGCGGCTGACCACGCCGCGTCCGTCGCCGCCGATTTTCGTCAGGATAATATCCTGCAGCTGCCGCGCCTTCTCCTGGGACAACTCCACCGCCTTGTGCCGTGCCATTTCCGCCTTGAGGCTGTCGCATACGCGGTCGACGACCACGATTTCCTTCTCGTCGACGCAGATAATGTTGTTGTCGAACGAAGCCCCCCAGACGATGCTCTTCGCCGCCTTGGCGATATCGGCCGTTTCGTCCACCACCACCGGCGGATTGCCGGCGCCGGCCGCGATCAGGCGCTTGTCGGTGCTCTTGCGCGCCGCATGCACCACGGCCTCGCCGCCGGTCACCACCAGCAGGTTGATGCCCGGGTAGCTGAAGAGCCGCTGCGCGGTTTCGATGTCGGGATTGGCCACCGTCACTACGACGTTGTCCGGGCCTCCCGCCGCCACGGAAGCCTCGTTGATCAGCGATACCATGCGCTGCGAGACGAGCTTGGCCGCCGGATGCGGCGCGAAAACCACGGTGTTGCCCGCCGATATCATGCTGATGGAATTATTGATGATAGTCGCCGCCGGATTGGTCGACGGAGTCACCGAGGCAATCACTCCCCAGGCGGCATTTTCGATCAGCGTCAGCCCCTGATCGCCCGTCAAGGTCATCGGCGACAGGCACTCGGCGCCGGGCGTCTGCTGGGCCTGGGAAACGTTCTTGGTGATCTTGTCCTCCACCCGTCCCATGCCGGTTTCCGCCACGGCCAATTCCGCCAGTTCCCGTGCGTGCTCCACTGCGATGCCACGGATGGCCTGTACCACCCGCGTGCGCATGGAAACGGTGCGCAACGCCTTCTGCGCCCTGGTGGCTTCTGCCACGGCATCATCGAGTTCCGCGAAGACACCCGGCGCGATCCGCCCGGCCGGCGCGGCCCGGTCAGCCTGCGCCGACATAGAGGCCAGCACGGCTCGCACGATTTGTTCGACATCCTGAGTATTCACGGCCATGGCTAGCTCCTATATGTCATGTAACCCTGCGGACCGCGAACCGACCGCCGCATAGCGCCGGCATGCAGACGGCATGACCTCGTCAATTGCCCACAACTCGCGATCCCTGTAAAACAACTGCTGTTTCTACTTATGAAAAGTAACCTTCCCGCCGATGACGACTTCATCGACTATGCCGATGACGCTCATATCGACCGGCACGTCGTTGGCGATCGTCTGGCGAGCCGAACTGCCCTGCACGACCAGCACCCATTCGCCATTTCCAGCCCCCATGCTGTCGGCAGCCACATACGGCTGGCCGGCAGGCTTGCCTTCGGGATCGATGAAGTCAACCAGCAGCAGCCGGCTCTGCTCGAATCCAGCGTGCTTGACCGTCGAGACCACTTGTCCCAACACGATTGCCAGTCTCATATTCCGCCTCGTCCGGTTTATTTGGCCATTTTCAAAATGCGGGGAAACAATCGGCCTCGCCTCAAAACCGAAGCGAAAGACTACCCCCGCAGCGAGAGCGCTGCGTTGCCGAGATTATTTCCTGAACCGATCATTGCCAGATCCGGTTGGACATGCACCGTCCAACCGATCCATGCAATGATTGATCAGTCGATGCCCTTTTCCATCTTGATCGGGAAGACTTCTT
>JAVBSG010000102.1:0-6000 GCA_031547245.1 Propionivibrio sp. | reverse complement strand
GCGCGATTCAGGTAACCCGGTTCGTCATGGGAAAGCGAGCCGACGGAGACGTGGCCCGCCGTCCCCGTCATGCCCAGGATAACTCCGGCATGCTGCACCTTGAGCGAATCGGGGAAAAGCAGGCGAGCGCCGACGATGCCGACTTCCGGCCGCTGCGCATGCCCCATCATGGCATCGAGCCAATCGTCGTGGATGCACTCGGTATCGTTGTTCAGCAGCAACAGGTAGTCGCCACGCGCGCTGCATGCCGCCAGATTGTTCATCGCCGAATAATTGAACGGGGCGTCGTAGCGCAGCACGCGGACTTTGTCGGGCAGCGCGCTGCACAGGGTTTCGTAATAGGCCGTGACGTTCGCGTCGTCGCTGCCGTTGTCGACGATCAGCAGTTCCCAGTCGGGATAGCGGGTTTTTTTGAGTAGCGATTCCACGCAGGGGCCGAGCAGTTCCAGCCGATTGCGCGTCGGTACGATGATCGAGACCTTTGGCGTCGCCGTGTGGCGGTAGCGCACGCGGCGCGTTACTCCGGCAATGTTTCCCGCTTCGATCTCGGCGCCTATCCGCCGCCGCGCGAAATGTTCCCGCAGGGATTGCATGGCGCCGTTCTCTTCGGTACGCAGGCGGCTGTTCTTCGGCAGATGGCAGAGAACGTCGGCAATGTGGCCGATGCGTTGTTCACCGCCGGCATCCGCGAGGCGCAGGATGGTGTCGTAGGTCTCTGCCCCACGGATACGCGAATACCCGCCGGCGGACAACAAGGCCTTTTTTTCGATGAAAAATCCGCCGATATAGTCGGTCGAACGCAGCAGCTCCAGGTTGAAATCCGGTTTGAACTGCGGGTTGTCGGCCAGTTGGTTCGCATCGACAGTGTCTTCATCGGAATAGACCAGCCGCCATTCAGGGCGGATGGCGATGTAGTCGGCCAGGACGAGCAGCAGTTGCGGCGCGAAGCGGGTACCGCAGGGGAAAAAACCGATCCAGGAAGCGGATGTTCTGTTCAGCCATTCGTCGATGAAATCCGCGCGCTGCATGTTGCCGGGGATCTGTAGCCAGCGGACCGGACTACCATCCTGCGTGAATTCGATTTCGGGAGAGGGTTTTTCCGCAAGGATCGTGAGGCGCCAGCCCTCGTAATACTGCTGCGCGATCGAGTCGATGCTGTCGGCCAGGAGCGAGTCTTCACCAGGCCGCAGCACCAGGATGAACTCGAAAAGCTGGCGTTTTTTCCATAACCTGTCGGCGTGTTCCTGGAATATTTGAGCACCGAGTTCGTCAAGGGATTTTATTTCCAGCCAACGGGCATAATTTCCCTTCGCCGGGGTGCCGAGATGCGGGCTAATCCGCATTGTGGAGGGTGGGGCGGATTCCCTGATTGGAGATGGCGAGGCCGTCGCGGTGCGACCGGATTCGTTCGGTTCGTTGTTGTAGGACTGCTCCCGGCGCACGAACTCAGCCGATTTGGCGATTTCGGATTCGAGCAAATAACGTTTGCGCAGGATGGCGCTCATTCCATCGACGGCGCGTGGCGTGCGCAGAATTTCTTTGATCGATTGGCCGGCAGTCCGCAATTCTCCGCCCAGGGCGCTTAGCTGGAATTCCAGGTTGAGCAGTTCGAAGCGTGCTTCGGTCCAGTCCATGTACCAGAACCAGTCGGTGTAGTACACCCAACTCTCTTCGTTGAAGGCGCGCACGTGCGTCGGGTCACGCCAGGCGCCGGTCGATAGTTCGTACGGAACATGGATATGGAATGTGCCGCCAGGCTTGAGCAGCCGCAGGCAGTTGCCCATTGCCGTTTTCAGGTCGGGGATGTGTTCCAGCACATCGTTGGCGAAAATGGCGTCAAACGAATTGTCGGCCAGGGCAACGGTTCCGAAACGCACGGTTTCCAGCGCCTGATTCGCTGCAAGCGGCCGGGCGATGTCAAGCAGGGCGTCGGGGCGGACGGCGTCGTTGATGTCCACGTTGAGGCAGTTTTCCCGCCAGTCGCGGCCGCTACCCAGATTGAGCAGGGTAGGACATGGCTGGGAGCCCCGTTCCTGGCGTGCACAGGAAATTCCCATGGCATCGCCGAGAATGTGTTGTTCGTTGCGCCGGACAAAAATCTCGAAACCGCGGCGGGCAAGGCCCACGCGTTTTTTGGCATCGTTGACCAGGTCGACGCAGGCGTCGACCAGTTGTTCATAGGGTACTGCACAAACGGCTTCATGGATGTCGGATTCCAGCACGGTGGCATCGCCGCATTCGGCGACGACCGCTTTTTCATTCGCCAGCAGGTACGAAACACGCACGATCTCGAAGATGCTGGTGTCGTAGTAATGCATGTTGAGGACGACCTTGGCGCGCGCGATGTAATGGTCGCGTTCTTCTCGATAGACGCCGGACAGGAATTCGATGCGCAGTCCGCGCTCGATCAGTGCTTCCAGAACGGTCTTGCGGCGCTCATTGATGGCGCCGTAAAACAGCACATCGATGTCCTGCCTGCCGACAGCCGGGATGCGGGTGAGCGGCGGTACATAGCCGATGGGAACATACTTTGCATGGTCGACACCACGCTGCTGCAGCCGCTGGATGTTGTGCCGGCTATAGTCCCACACGGTGCAGCGGTGCAGCAGGCTCAGGTAGGCGCTGTTGATCTCCGTGGATTCGTCGTTGATCTGTTCCGAGTTGTAAATGATGCTCTCGGCCGGAATGTCGCTCATAGCCTGTTCGCCGAGAAGGTGTGCGCCGAGGATAATGTTTGTGGCATCCTCCGCCAGGTCGTTGATGGCGAACTGGAAATTCACGCCGAGCGCGTCGAGTCCGTAGAGCAGCGTTTCCGCCAGTTCGGCCAGGGCGGCGGAATGTTGGTGTTCCTCCGGCTGAATCAGGACCAGTTGAAAGTTGTTCGGGGTATTTACTGGTTCCACGTCAATGACCTCTCGCGTAACTTTTATGGCATTTTATCGATATCTCGTCCTTTTGCTGGATTTTTCACATCTACTTGAAAGCGAATAGTGAGCGGCGGTGGTTCGCGGTTTTTCTGATGTGCGATGAATGATCTCTTCCGTTATAATGCCGCCTCAGTTTCGAGACTGAAGCCCCCGTAGCATGAAGGTCGTGCAGTTGATTTGTAATCATCAGGTGTTGGTTCGATTCCGACCGGGGGCACCAGTAAAAACAAAGAGTTACGTGATATTTTCCGTAACTCTTTTTTGTTTTTGAAAATCATATAAGTGCTGTGCAAGCAACTTCTCGAAAGAGGGTTAGGGCGAGGGCTATTGTCGATCTGTGTTCTGTCCTGTCAGGCGCACCGGACTTAGCCATTCGATCTGCTACGGTAGCCAATCCGGTAGCGCTACCGGATTGTGGATTGCCGACCTGTCGAGCCTTTGCCCAGTCCTGCGCTTGCCACAATCGCCGCTTGCTGGCTTGCGTCCGGTGTTCGGGGCGTCGGAGGGTAAAGCCGAAACGGTTCTTCGCCTGACCGCTGGCGTTCCACGTCCGTCGGCCGGGACAATCCCCCGTTAAAGGCTGAAACCTCGTCACTGCGGCGGGCCTCTTGCGTCATGCTGCTGTCAACACCCATGTATGACGTTACATCGCCGTTACGGAAACGTTACCGTAACCCCCTGTTGAAATTATCGACTACTTTACGGGCGAACGATAAACGAGTACGGGAATGGTCGAGTACATCAGCACTTTCTGCGTTTCACTGCCCAATAGGAAGCCCTTCAGCCCTTTACGCCCATGAGAAGCCATGAAGACGAGATCACAGCCGCTCTGTTTGGCCGCTTCAATAATCGCCTCGTAAGGGTTGTTGTTAGTCAGCGATAACGTCTCGCAGGGAACCCCTGTTTCCTGGCAGAGTTTTTCGGCAAAGCCGAGAATTTTTTGTGCTTCGGCTTCGGTGGCTTCCTCAAAGCGTTTCATCGCCAACGGATCGATGTTGGAACCCTCCGCATATTGAGTGGTATCGAACTCTGGTTTTGTATAAAAAGCTGTGATTTTCGCATTCATCTCTTTGGCAAATGGGACGGCATTCCGTATGGCTTCCTGCGAGAGTTCGGAACCGTCGGTCGGAACGAGAATATGCTTGAACATGGGAGTTCTCCTTTCACTGTTGATGTTTCGGTCTGCGGAAGTTCTCTCCGTTTTCAGTATAGGAGATGAGATATATATGACCATGCAGCGATACCGCGCGCCTGCTACCTGCCTCCAGTCCTTTTATCGCCAGGCGCTGCCGACCTGAATGTAGGGCACGCCCTCTTCCGGGCCCCAGGCGTAATCAAGACCAACATAAAGGCCAAGGCGTTTGGCCAGCAGGTAGCGAAAGCCGACGCCCTTGCTGACGACAGAGGAAACATCGGCGAATCCGTCGCGTTTCCCCCAGGCGCGGCCAGCGCCGACGAAGCCGACAGCGGACCAGCGATGAGTCAGGTTGTAGCGTAGCTCCAGTTCCGAAACGGCGGCGCGCTCGTCCTGATAACGGCCGGCTGGGATGCCTCGCATGTCGATGAAAGGTTGCTGGAAGAATGGCGTATCGCCGCTGGCGGCACGCAAGTCGAGGCGCAGTCCGGCGACCAGCAGGCGCTCCGCCAGGCGGAACGGCTGGTAGGCGAAAACATGGGCGCGGTAGCTGGCGAAGCGGGTGTCACTTCCCCAGTCCGGATCGTAAAACGTGCCGACGATTTCTCCGGCCCAACCGGACGTTGGCGTGAAAAAATTGTCGCGGGAATCGTGCGAGACGAGAATGCCGAGGCCGGAGTTACGGTAATTTTTGCCGCCGCCGGGGAACGATCGCCGGGACATGCGCTCGACAGCGGCGTTGGGGCTTTGGTCAAAATTCAGGCTGCTGTCGAGATCGAGGTACAGCCAACGTGCGCCGACGAAATAATTACTGTCGTTGATGCGGCGCGACAACTGCTGAAACGTCGACCAGCCTTTCAGCGTGTAATGAACTTGCGGGGCATTGTTGAAGATGCCGCCGCCGATGCCGTAAAAGTCGAGATTGAGAGAAGTGCCGCCGAGAAGGCCGCGATAGCGCCAACGGTCTTCGTCGAACGAAACGATGCTCCCGACGCCACCACCGTGGGAACCCTTCTCGGTGCCAAAGCCAGCGGCGATGTAGAGATCAGGAGGAACTTTGCGTTTGCTGGCGCCGGCGCGCTCCTCCGTATCTCGCAGCGATTCGCTGAAAAAGACCAGGCCAATTCCTCCGCCGGTGCCGATAGCCGGCTCGGTGATGACGATCGGCACCGGCAAGAAGCCTTTGCGGTCGAGGAGCCAGCTAGAAACATCTAGGCTGCCGTCTCGGCCACGGAACGGCGATGTGGAAGCATCGGACCCCGTTTTGGGGACCTCACCGGATTCAGTTTGCGCCGCCACCGGTGCGGCAGCCTTAAGGATCAGGGCGCCGATGAGCAGAAACGGCAGGTGGCGGCGGCGCTCGGCGAGCCAGATGCGAAGTAGGAACGTCATTCTTTAGAAGTGCTGTGGATTCGGCGGCCTCCTGCTTCTACCGTGCTTTTTGGCCATTGATCGGACAGTGTGCCGTTACGCCGGATCACAATGTCCCCCTTAAGTATTACCTGGCAGTTCAAGAAGCGGCCGCCAACGGAGCATAATCGCCGCTGGTGTGGTTTTTCCTATCAACTAACAGCAAGACAAGAAAAACGCCGTCAGGTTCTGCTGCGCAACGAGTGCCGGCCGGCGGGCAGCGGCAACATCTTTCCCCTGGACGGCAAATGGGAGGAATGTATAGACTTTTGAACGTTACGGGTCAGGAGTGTTACGGGAGCAAGGGGCGGCAAATAAGGGGGCTTAAGTGGGGAAGGCAGGAAGAGAAAAAAACGAAGAATTCCCGACGATTCTTGAAGCAGTATTTAGTCGTCCCTGCAAAAATCCTGGATGCCTTAAATTTTCTGGGTTTGAAGCTATTTTTTCTGCGTTGAAATCTCCGAGAAATTAAAATAACGGGTAATAAAACCTCAGAGAAATTGGTGGAGAAACGATGGCGACCGAGGA
>JAVBSG010000065.1:0-49720 GCA_031547245.1 Propionivibrio sp. | reverse complement strand
CCGCTATGTTCTGCACGATCCGCTGACGTGGGGGGATGAGCTGGCTTCCATGCTTTTCATGTGGATGGCCATGCTTGGCGCCGTGATCGCACTCAGGCGCAACGAGCACATGAAGCTGTCTTCGTTCGTGAATAAGATGTCACTCAGCCAGCAGGCTTTCATGAGCGCCTTCTCCGGAGTCGTCGTCATCGCTTTTCTGTTGATGTTGATTCCATGGGCATACGAGTACGCCATCGAAGAATGGTACATCATCACGCCGGCGCTCGAGATACGCAACACCTTTCGTGTGGCTTCGATTCCTCTCGGGCTGACTTTGATGCTGGTCATCGCCATCAGCCGGCTCATGGAATACGCTTCATGGAAAAACTTCATGAAAGCCGCAGCGATTGTCGGTGGGATCGCCATATTGCTGTTGATCGTCGAGGAAAGCCTGCCCGCTCTCGGCAACCTGAACCTGGTCATTTTCTTTCTGGTCGGCGTTTCCACCATGGTGGTTTCGGGCGTCCCCATCATGGCTTCATTCGGGCTCGCGACGGCGGCTTATCTCAGTACGGTCACGGATACGCCGCTGCTTATCGTCGTCGGCCGCATGGACGAAGGAATGTCGTCGATCATCCTGCTGGCCGTTCCGCTGTTCGTCTTCCTGGGGGCGCTGATCGAAGCCATGGGCATGGCGGAGGCCATGATCAGATTCCTGGCCAACCTGATCGGGCATGTCAGAGGGGGATTGTCCTACGTGCTGCTGGGGGCGATGTATCTGGTTTCAGGGATCTCAGGCGCCAAGGCGGCCGATATGGCGGCGGTAGCCCCGGCTCTTTTTCCAGAGATGAAGAAGCGTGGGGAAGACGAAGGGGAGTTGGTCGCCATGTTGAGTTCCTCGGGGGCCATGTCGGAAACCATTCCGCCCAGTCTGGTGCTGATCACCATCGGTTCCGTCGTCGGCGTCTCCATCTCCGCACTGTTTACCGGCGGCTTCATGCCTGCCCTGGTCGGCGCCCTGGCGATGTCCGTCGTCATCTGGTACAAGAACCGCAAGAAACAGTTGGCGGAAGTGCGGAGAGCCACGCGGCAGGAAATCGTGAAATCGCTGACGTATGCGTTGCCGGCAATCGCCTTGCCATTCATCATCCGCATGGCAGTGGTCGAGGGCGTGGCGACCGCTACCGAAGTCGCCACGATCGGGGTCGCCTATACGTTTGCCGTCGGGCTTCTGGTTTACCGCCGGTTCGACTGGAAGCGCCTGTATCCGATCCTGGTGGATACGGTTTCTCTCTCCGGAGCGATTCTGATCATCATCGGCTGTGCTTCCGGGATGGCATGGGCACTCACCCATTCCGGATTCTCCGCGCAGTTGTCGGAGCTCATGACCGCCGTGCCCGGAGGGAAAGCCGGATTTCTGCTGGTTTCGGCGATCGCCTTCGTTTTCCTCGGTAGTTTCCTCGAAGGCATTCCGTCCATCGTCCTGTTCGGCCCGCTCCTGTTCCCCATCGCCCACACCATGGGCGTGCACGAGGTGCAATACGCGATGATCGTCATATTCGCCATGGGCCTCGGGCTGTTTGCGCCGCCCTTCGGAGTAGGGTTCTACGCGGCCTGCGCCATCAGCAAGGTCGATCCGGCAATTGCCATGAAAAAAGTCTGGCCTTATCTCGGCTCGCTATTTGTCGCACTGATGTTTTTGCTGGCTTTCCCCTGGATCTCCATCGGTTTCCTGTAACCGCTCAAGGAGAGTTCTTCGGGCAATCAATCTTTTTTTCGAAAGGAGTGTATATGTCAGTCACATCGGAACAGGTTCTCGGTTTTTGGTTTTCTTCGCCCAATTTCGTTGCCGCCGAAATAGCCGCGCGGCAAGGCTATCGCAACGCAGTCCTCGATATCGAGCATGGCAGCTTCGATTTGGCGGCGCTTGACCGTTTCATCCCCTTCGCCAGGCAATTAGGGTTCAACGTCATGGCCAAGGTCCTTGCCCCTGAGCGCAGTCCGATTCAGCAGGCGCTGGACTTCGGCGCCAATGCTGTGGTCATCCCACACATCCAGGGCGAAAAGCACGCGCGCCAGGTCGCGGCCTATGCGAAATTCCCCGATCCGGGCGCTCCCGGGCTGCGCGAGCGGAGCTATGCCGGCGGCAGGACCGTTGAGTACCTGGGGCCCGATCCGGAATTTTTCACCCGCGAGAATGCGCAGACCCGCTGCTTCCCCATGATCGAAACCGATGGCGCACTGGCGGAAATCGAGGGCATCTTCGCGCTACCGACCGTCGACGGAGTCTTCGTCGGTCCGTCCGATCTATCGCTACGCAGGGGTCGGGGGCGTTATCTGCGTAACGACGCCGACTGGCAGGATCTTGAAGCCGTTTCCAAGGCGGCCAAAGCCTCCGGCAAACCGTGGTACATGCCGGCATGGGCGCCGATCGAGCGTGAAGTCTCCATTCGCCTTGGCGTTTCCGCCATGATCTGTACAATGGAATTCGGCGCGCTTTATGCTGGGGTCGAGGCTTCCAAGCAGGCATTGCTGAAAGAAATATCGTAGTTTCCGACGGGAACGGTGCGTGTAATTCCTGAATATCGAATGCCGGTCCTCCCCAAGGTAACGGGGAGGGCCGGATCAGGTCGGTAAATAGCTTTTTTCACTTTATTCGACGGTCACCGCCGTGCCGCTCGCCGTCACCATCAGCATGCCATTCTTCTCGCCGAGAACCTCGTAGTCGATATCGATACCGACAACGGCATTCGCTCCCAGCTCCTCAGCCTGCTCGGTCAGCGCTTCAAGCGCGTACTGGCGCGCCTTGCGCAGTTCCTTTTCGTAGGTTCCCGAGCGCCCTCCCACGAAATCGCGCAGGCCCGCGAACATATCCTTGATGACATTCGCTCCCAGCACGGCCTCTCCAGCCACGATGCCGTAATAGCGGGTGATGTGTTTTCCTTCGATGTTTGGCGTTGTGGTGAGATGCATGGAATTCCTCCTCCGGCAATTGACTGTGATCGGTTCGTAAGATACTGCCTGCAGTATATCCCCTGCTCCCTCCGCTTCTCCGTGGCCATACAAAGACCGTAGATGCTTTCAGGCAGGTTTAAGTTTCATTGCAAAAAATCCGTTCGTCGCGGATGGTTCTTGCACCCATTCCGTCTCTCGGTTAGTCTCGACCGCTCTTTTGTCGATTCACCACCCCTGACGCTCCATTAACCGATCATTTTCAGTCTTCATGCCGAATACGAATTCAACGATTGCCAAGTCGCCCTCTGCGCTAAAAAACCATCTGTGCTTCACTCTGTCGAGCATGCTGGCGCTAATGGCCATGTACTCGCTACTGCGCTTCGCCCTGCTGTTCTACAATCGGGAGCAGATCGGCCGCGCTACGGTTGACATGCTTGCGGAAGCATTTCTCAACGGCTTGCGGTTTGATCTTCGGCTCACGGTGTTGGGCTGTTTGCCCTTGCTGTTGGCGCTGCTGAGCCGCAAGGCACTGCATGCGCGCCTGCCGATGCGTATCTGGCTCACGGTTTTCGCCAGCCTCACGCTTTTCCTGGGGTGCATCGAACTCGATTTTTACCGCGAATTCAATCAACGCCTGAACGGACTGGTGTTTCAGTACCTGAAGGAAGACCCCAGGACGGTGTTGAGCATGATCTGGTACGGGTTTCCGGTCGTGCGCTATCTGCTGGCCTGGGGGCTGGCTTCCTGCTTTCTGGCCTGGGTGTTTTTGAGAATCGACCGGCGATTTCCTCTACCTCCCATGCAGAGCAGCAACACCGCCAAGCTGGATCGCTGGCCGGCGCGTTCCGTTGTTTTCCTGCTTTGCGTCGTATTGGCCACCCTGGGCCACCGCGGCACCCTTCGCCAGGGGCCGCCGCTACGCTGGGGGGACGCCTTTACCACGGATTCGGTGTTCGCCAACCAGCTCGGCCTCAACGGTACGCTGACGCTGATTACGGCTGCGCAGGCCCAGTTATCCGATCAGCGCGACAACATCTGGAAGAGTTCGCTGCCTTATCCCGAGGCGCTAGAAACCGTTCGCCAGATGTTGCTGACCGCCGCCGACACGCTGGTGGAGTCCGACCGCGCCGCGGTTCTCAGGGATTATCGGCCGCCGGCCCAGAGCAGGCTGCCGGTGCGCAACGTCGTTCTGATCCTGATGGAAAGCATGGCTGGCCGCCACGTAGGCGTGCTGGGCGGCGAGGGCGACATCACACCCTATTTCGATGATCTGTCCAAGGAAGGGTTGCTGTTTCGGCGCTTTTTCTCCAATGGCACCCACACCCATCAGGGCATGTTCGCCACCGTTGGTTGCTTTCCGAACCTGCCCGCATTCGAGTATCTGATGCAGACCCCGGAGGCGAACAACGATTTCTCCGGTTTGCCCGTCCTGCTGAATGCGCGCGGGCTGGACAACCTTTACGTTTACAACGGCGATTTTGCCTGGGACAACCAGTCCGGCTTCTTCGGCCGGCAGGGCATCACCAACATGATCGGGCGCTTCGACTACAAAAACCCGGTCGTCTTCGATCCGACCTGGGGCGTTTCCGATCAGGACATGTTCGACCGCGCCGCCGACGAGTTGATGAGCCGCAAGAACGGGGAACCTTTCTACGCCATCCTGCAAACGCTGTCGAACCACACCCCCTACGCTCTGCCAAAGGAGCTGCCGGTCGAACCGGTTACCGGCCAAGGCTCGCTGGACCAGCACCTGACCGCCATGCGCTATGCCGATTGGGCGCTTGGCCAGTTTTTCAAGAAAATCCGTAATGCGCCTTTCTATAAAGACACGCTTTTCGTCGTCCTGGGGGACCACGGTTTTGGTGGCGGCGAACAGTTGACCGAGATGAACCTTGCGCGTTTCAACGTGCCGCTGTTGCTGATCGCCCCAGGAGTACGCCAGAAATTCGGCGCGACCAGCGACACGGTCGGTACCCAGGTCGATGTCGTGCCGACCATCATGGGCCGCCTCGGCGGCGACGTTCGCCATCAATGCTGGGGCCGGGACCTGCTGAATTTGCCGGAAAACGATCCGGGTATCGGCGTCATCAAACCGTCGGGCAACGATCAGACGGTCGCTATCATTAGCGGTAGCCGGATTCTCATCGAATCGAAGGATAAGCAGGTGCAGTCTTTCGACTACCGGCTCTGGACTGATCCCGGGGCCACCGAAACGACGGGCGATGCCGGCGACAAGGAGTTGCGGCGCAAGCTGGATGCTTACATTCAGGTCGCCACGAAAAGCCTGCTGGACAACACGACCGGCATAAGTATCGGCTCGCGCAAGAATTCCGCTGCCAAAGCGCCGTGAACGTTGCCGCAATTGCGGTAAACCGGGTGTCTGCGCATGAAAAACCCAGGCTTTGGCCTGGGTTTTTCATATAGCGATGGTTTCGAGACTTACTTTTCTTCGCTGCCGATAAACTGATAGATCAATGCGCCGAGAATGGCGCCGACGATAGGCGCGATCCAGAACAGCCAGAGCTGTTCAATAGCCCAGCCACCCGCGAAGACGGCAACGCCCGTGCTACGCGCGGGGTTTACCGAGGTGTTCGTCACCGGGATGCTGATCAGGTGGATCAGCGTCAGGCACAAGCCGATCGCGATCGGCGCGAAGCCTTGCGGCGCACGCTTGTCGGTTGCTCCAAGGATCACGAGCAGGAACATCGCCGTCATTACGACTTCAGCGACCAGCGCCGCCGTTAGCGAATAACCCCCCGGGGAATGCTCGCCGTAACCGTTGGAAGCGAATCCGGCGGAAACATCGAACCCGGCTTTGCCGCTGGCGATCAGATAGAGCACTGCGCCGGCGGCGATGGCGCCAAGCACCTGCGAAATAATGTATGGCACCAGCTGGCTGGCGGGGAAACGGCCGCCCACGCACAACCCTACGGAAACCGCCGGATTCAGGTGGCATCCGGAAATATGCCCGATGGCGAACGCCATCGTCAGCACAGTCAAACCAAACGCCAGCGATACGCCCAGCAGGCCGATACCGACATCCGGAAAAGCTGCGGCAAGTACGGCGCTTCCGCAGCCGCCGAGCACCAGCCAGAATGTTCCAAAAAACTCAGCTCCGCACTGTTTCATGTTCTTGTCTCCAGAAAAAATGACAATATATTTTACTCGCGTGTTTTACATTAAGCGGACGCGGTCATTCCATGTGTGAAAAATGTCACAATTCCTGGTTCCGCACACCGCAACACGATGAATCGGATATGACAAGGTGTGAGCAAAAATGTCACGGGAAACAAAAAATAAATGCCGTCGATGATCTGCCGAAGCTGGCATCGCCGTTCATGTCGTCTTGTTGAGCGGCTTGGGCGAATTGAGGATGGCTTCGCCGTCAATCCAGTCGCGTTCGCCATCCATGCCGAGCATTCGCCTTATATTGCGGCGGCGCATCGATCTGGAAAGCGAGCGTCGGTAGATGCGCAGATCGGAAAAATCGATGAGCCCCAGTTCTCCCTCCGGCGTCACGACAATATTGCCTAGATGCAGCGAACGAAAATATATGCCCAGGTCGTGAAGGTGAATGACAAACCGGGTAAACCGATCCTTGAGCGACTTCCCGGTTTGTGTGTCCAGGCCATCGCGGGCCAAGGTGCGCAATGTCTTGCCGGGAAGCGGGCGGTAGAGCACCGCATCGCGCTGAATGGAAGGAATGCGCATCGCGGTGATGACTTCGGGAACCGGAATCGCGTATTGCTGCAAGGCAACGGCATTGTCTACGAAGCGTTGCGCATAGGGGTACCAGAGTGCCGAACTGATGAGGCGCTTGCGGCGGAATAGTTTGAGAATGGAGCCGTCAGCCAGAATCATTACCTTTTCGCCATGCGAATCTTCTTCCAGCACCTGTGCGCCATCGCGCATGGCGAGATAATCCTGCTGACCGATGGTTTTCAGGGCATTCCTCATGTTTCCTCCGGCAGATTGGCTGCCAGCCAGCGATGCAACGGGGAGTTTTCCGGCCAGTTTTTCAGAAAACGCGCGCGATCGCGCTTCCAGCGGCGCATGAATACCGCAGGGTTCTCATGCTCGGCCAACGCGTCGAGATCGATGACGAACAATTTCCCATCGTGCCAAAGCAGGTTGTTGGCCTTAAGGTCGCCATGCGAAATCCTGAGGCGGAAAAGCATCTGGAAAAAACCGATGATCGCGGCCGCTTCACAGGCGCCCGGTTCGCTGTCGGGCGACAGATGCTGTAAAAGATTCCGGCCCGGACAGAATTCGGTTATCAAAAAGGCGCGCTGGCGCAAGGGGCCTATCCGTTCTTCCAGCATGGCCAGCGGTGCCGGCGTGGCGATGCCGTAAAACGCCAGCCGATGTCCCGACAGCCAGGAGTGCCAGGCGCGGCTGGGCCGCCAGAGGCGTGACAGGGCGTGGCGGAAATTCTTGAGGTTGTAGCGTTTGACGACGAGTGGGCGGCCATTCGCCTCGATACGCGCTACGGTGCTTGTGCCGCCGTCCTTGAAGCGGTCTCCCCGCGCGATGGCGCTGTCAGGATCGTCTAGCAGCGCGGCCAGATTCTCTTGCTCGCTACGCAGTACGGTGGAGAAACGGCGTGCCGTTTGCCGCACCGCGAACTGGCTGCAATCGCGCACCGTCTTGCCGAGGAAATTGTCCAGCCGCCACTTTCTGGTTTTTTCGATGGCGCGCCGTAGCGTTCCAGCCTCAGGGCTGAAGCGCTCCTGTTCCGACCGGTACGCTGACAGGAGCTCTTCGAGACGGGATTCCCATGCCAGCGGCAGTTGTGCGATCAGGAGGGCCAGGTTGTCCAGGGCCTCCTGCCGCGCTTTTTCGGCTTCTTTTGCCAGCGGGGCAATGCCGTCGCCATCAATGAGAAAAAGTTTTCCCCGATATGCGAGGAAGTTTCCAAGATGCAAGTCGTTTTGCAGCAGACCGGCTGCGTGTAAGCGGCCAAGCAGGGCAAACGCCGGCTGTAGCACGTCCAGTGCCTGTGCTTCGCCGACGGGGGCTTCTGAAACAGGCTCCCAGCATTCCGCTAGCGTAGGGGCTTCGGGTAGAAACTCGGTCAGCAGGGCAAAGCCGCCGTCCCGTAATTTTCCGGCGAAAACGGCATCCGGAGTTGGAATGCCTTTTGCATGAATCTCCGCTATTCCGCGCCGTTCGCGTTCCCAGTGGCGGTGCCCCGATGCGGCGATGAACAGTTTGGCCAGCACGCGCCTACCCTGCCAATGCGCTTCGCCGACGATCCTTTTGCCCGGCAGCACGCGCAAGAGGCTCATCACGGTTATGACGCTTCCGTCTTCGCATGCGATCCGGAAGGGCGTGTCCGGAGTGCGCCCCTGGCCTCGCAGATCCTCAGCGCTCATGAGAGGCGCCTGTTGTTCGTCAGTTAGCGGCGTTTGCATGTCCGGCGCCACTAGCCGTTTCCTTCGGCATATTTGCGAAGGTAGCGGGCTTGCAGACGGCGCGCTTCCTTTTCCAGCCAGGCGAGCAGGGCGGCCTCGCCGTGCAGGATGTCGCGTAGCGGCCGGTTGAAATACAGGCGCAGGAAACGCAGGAAATCCCGGCGCGTCAGGCCGATATCCAGCGCCGAAAAATAAAGGCAGGTCAGATCCTTGTTGCGCCATCGATCCGGCGTTTTTTCGCGGATCTGCGCGCGGTGCAAATCGATCAGCGACAGCTTGAGATTTGCCGCCGTAGGTGCCGGGTCAAGGTGCAAAAGAAAGTGGCAGATGTAGAAATCACGATGGTTGATTCCCGCGGCATGCATGCGCCGGGCCATTTCGGCAACGCGCCGGAGCAGGGCGCGCTTGAGCAGCACAGGAGGCGGACGGCTGGGCCAGTCGCGGCAATAGTCTTCCAGGCTGATTGTCGGCGCCAGCGCCTCGGTAATGATGAACGAATGTCGCGTCGCCGGGTTGGCGCCGCGCTGGCCAAAGGCTACACCGTGCATGGTATCGACGCCGAGTTGCTTGAGCCGCCGGATTGCCTGCCATTCGTTGCTGGCTCCCAGGATCGGCAAACGCAACGTCAGCAGGTTCTTCAAAATCTCCGCCCAGCCTATGCCGCGGTGGATCTTGACGAAATAGCCGCGCCCGGCGACTTCGGTGCGCAAAGTGCGCCGCGCCGCCAGTTCGCGGAAAACTTCCCCTTCCAGTTCCTCAACGGCAGCGAAGGGGTCCTTCCCCGCCCACATTGTGCGAAAGGGTTCGTCGAGATGCACGAGAGATTCGCTCACGGCGAACGCTCCCGCAGAATCAAGTCGGCGGCCCGTTCAGCATTGCTGTAGATGTCGGCAGTTTCGGCAAAGGCGAGGGCGTTGGCCCGCCAGTGTGCACGCGCGGCTGTGTCGCACAGCATGTCGAACAGCGTTTCGTCGAGCTTTCCCTGAGAAAAGGGTTCGGGAATGACGCAGCCGCCATCCGCTTCCCGGATGTAATGCGCATAGCCGCAGACGGCGGTCGTTAACACCGGTAGTCCGGCCACCAGCGCTTCCAGCAGAACCGTGCCGGTGTTTTCGTTATACGCAGGGTGAATCAGCAGGTCCGCCCCAAGGAGAAAACGCGGAATATCGTCGCGCCCAGGCAGGATGCTGACCTGTCTGGCGATGCCAAGCGACTGTGCCAGACGCAGAAAGAGCGAGGGTTCGTCCTGTCCGATCGCGACCAGGCGTGTGCGCCTCTGCATGGGTTCAGGTAGTGCCGACAGGGCTTTCAGGCTGCGGTCCAGTCCCTTGGTCTTGAAACCGGAACCGATTTGCAGGAGCAGCAGATCGTCGTCGCCCAGCCCGAACTCGCTGCGAAAAGCGGCCCGGATCTCGGGCGCATCGGCAGGAGCGCGCCGGTCAGGCGAGATCCCGGGCGGCAGCAGGTGGAAACGATGCGCCTGCGTGCCGTAATGCTTGACGAAAAAAGGCTGCTGCACTTGCGAAATCATCAGGATTTCCGTTCGGCTGTCCGGCGAGAAAACCGCTTGCTCATAGGCCGCGAAATGGCGGTAGCGGCTGGACAGGCGGTACAGCGGGTTGCGCAAGGTGCGCGCCTTTTCTTCGAAACAGGGGTCGGCGGCGAAATAGACGTCGAGCCCTGGCATCTTGTTGAAGCCGATCAGCCGTTCCGCCGGGCGCCGGGCGAGATCGCGATGCAGCCAGTCGGTAAATCGCTGATAACGTGCAGCATTACTGAACGCTGTCACCGGCACGATGACCACCTCGAAACCATTCGGAATCTCGCCACTCCATTCCAGCGTATACACGCGCACGGAGTGGCCGCGGGCCTGGCAGGCCAGCGCAATGCGCAGGAAATCCCGCTGCAGGCCGCCGTACGGGAAATACTTGTAAAGACAGAAAGCGAGTTGCATCACTCTTTCACCGTTTTCGCCACGCAAGCAGGGGGCGCTTCGACCCCCCGCGGCTGCTTGTAGCGGTTATAGCCCCACAGGTATTGCTCCGGCGATTGGCGCACCATCCGTTCGATCTCGTAATTGATCTGCTGGGCGCGTTCCTCGGTCGTCCCGGTAATTGCCTGCGCCGGCGCTTGCATGCGCAGATGATAGCCCGTTCCGCTGGGCAGACGTTCTGCATAAAGCATGATCACCACGACGTTGAGTTCGGAAAGCCGTGCCGCCAGGGTCATCGTATAGGCCGGCCGGCCGAAGAAGTCCAGCCAGCATCCCTCGCCGTTTCTCGGCGGCTGGTCCGACAGCAGGCCGATCGGTTCGCCGCGCCGTAGCGCTTTCATCAGGACTTTTACGCCGGCCAGATCGGTGGTGGCAATGCGCAGCTTCTCGCCGCGTATCCGGCCCATCTCGATGAGGGTCTGCATCCAGGCGCGTTTGGGTGGGCGGTAAAGAACGGTCATCGGCATCCGCGTCGACAGGTATTGCGCGGCCATTTCGAAACAGCCCAGGTGCGCCGTCACGAAAACCATGCCCTTGCCTTCCCGTTGCGCTGCTTCGACCAGTTCCCAGCCGGTCACTTCCACGACGCGCGAGGCGACTTCGGTGTGCGGGCGCAGCCAGATTTTGGGCAGCTCGAGCGAAGTTTTTCCGGCGCTGGCTATGGCGCCGCAACGTGCGCGCCGATAGCCGTCCTCTCCCAGCGCTTGCACCATATTCTCGCGCATGAAGCGGCGATAGGTCGGCGATAGCAGCCATGACAGCCAGCCACCCAAAAAACCGAGGCGGTGCAGCCATGCCAAAGACAAGTAGCTCAACAGGCGAAAAACAAGAATCACGCAATAACCTCAACTAGCCCTACCAGTGCTGGTTTGACCCGTGGTCCAAGAGAAACTACAATTATCTCACTCGCCGAGTTAATCAGGACAACTTGCAGGGCGAGCCGGTGCCAAAAACACCGTGAAAATACTGCTAAAGCGTCGTCTGCTCGAACCCCGGAGTTGATCGCGCTGTCGTAACAAGGGGTTTTCTGGAGCAGATGTACATGTCAAACGAATTTCTCTTTACCTCCGAATCCGTTAGCGAAGGGCATCCGGACAAGGTTGCCGACCAGATTTCAGACGCCGTTCTCGATGCTGTCCTGGCGGAAGATCCGACGGGGCGCGTCGCCTGCGAAACACTGGTGTCTACGGGACTTGTCGTCGTTTCCGGCGAGATTACCACCAAAGCGCATGTCAATTACCGCGAAATCGTCCAGGAAACAGTACGCCGCATCGGTTACACGGACTCGGAGATCGGATTCGACTATAAAAGCTGCGCCATTCTGACGGCCATCAATCGCCAGTCGCCGGATATCGCCCAGGGGGTTAACGAAGGGCAGGGAATAGATCTTGATCAGGGCGCCGGCGATCAGGGGCTGATGTTCGGCTATGCATGCAACGAGACGCCGGCGCTGATGCCGTTGCCGATCTACTTCGCGCATCGCATCATGCAGCGGCAGGCCGAAGTCCGCCGCGACGGCCGTTTGACCTGGCTGCGCCCGGACGCCAAGAGCCAGCTCACCGTCAGATACGCCGGAGGCAAGCCGGTGGCCATCGATACCGTCGTCGTGTCCACGCAACACAATCCGGACGTTTCACACGCGCAAATTTCCGAAGCCGTGATCGAGGAGATCATCAAACCGGTGCTGCCCAAGGAACTGCTCTCCGACAAGGTCCGTTACCTGGTCAACCCGACCGGCCGCTTTGTCGTTGGCGGCCCGCACGGCGACTGCGGCCTGACCGGGCGCAAGATCATCGTCGATAGTTATGGCGGGACGGCGCGGCACGGCGGCGGCGCTTTTTCCGGCAAGGATCCGTCCAAGGTCGACCGCTCAGGCGCCTATGCCGCGCGCCATGTGGCCAAAAATATCGTCGCCGCCGGGCTGGCCGAGCGCTGCGAAGTCCAGGTGGCCTATGCAATCGGCGTGGCACAGCCGGTTTCCCTGCTGGTCGAGACTTTCGGCACCGGCAGAATCGCCGACGAGAAAATCGTCGAGCTGGTCATCAGGCATTTCGACCTGCGGCCAAAGGGCATCATCCAGGCGCTCGATCTGCTTCGTCCGATCTACGCCAAAACGGCCACCTACGGCCATTTCGGCCGCGAAGAGCCGGAGTTTACCTGGGAGGCCGTCGACAAGGCAGCCGCTCTGCGCGCCGACGCCGGACTGTAACGGAGTATCGGGAAAAGCCGGCAGGCGCTGGTTTGCCGGCACTTTCCCTGCAGGTTGCGCCAGGAGTGTCCGTGCCGCTCAGATAGCCGAACCACCGGTTTTCTGATACAACAGTACCATGGACGCCTTCTGGATTCTTGCCTTTCTTATTGTTATTTCGGGCTATTTCGCTCTGGCGGAAATGGCTCTGGCTTCGGCTCGCCGGTCCAAGCTCGTACCGCTGGCGGAGCATGGCAACCGGCATGCCAGGCTGGCATTGGCTATCAAGGATCACCCCAGCCGCCTGTTGGCCGCCACGCAGACCGGCGTCACCGCGGCGGCGCTGCTCTCGGGCGTTTTCGGCGAATCGGCCATGAAGGAGTCCTTCGCTCAGTGGGTCGAGCTCTGGCTGCCTTTCCTCAGCGGCATTCGCGAGGAAATATCGTTTTCGCTCACGATCATCCTGGTGACGGCCTTTTCGATCGTTTTCGGTGAAATCGTGCCAAAACGCATTGCCATCGCGCATCCCGAAAGGGTGGCCATGATCTGTGCACCCTCGATGCGTTTGTTCATCCGCGTGATGTCGCCGCTGATCCACGTGTTGTCGTGGGCGGCGGATATCATCCTGCGCCTCCTGCCGGTCAAGGCCGCCCCGGCGGTGGTCAGCGTCGAGGATATCCTGGCCTATGTCGACGAAGGACAGCGCGCCGGGGAAATCGCTCCTGAAGAAAGCCATCTCCTGGGCAATGTTTTCCGCCTGGAGGACTGGCGGGTGGCGGCCATCATGACACCTGCTTCCAATGTCGCCTACATCGACCTGCTGCGCCCGCACGACCACAACCTGAGCGTACTGCGCGAATCGCCGCACGCCCAGATGCCGATCTGCAAAGGCCATCTGCAGCAGACCATAGGCATCATCGAGAGCCATGACATTCTGCAGGCGGCGCTTGCCGGGAAAATCGATTTCGCCGAAGCACCGAAAACCCCGCCGCTGTTCGTGCCCGTCACGTTGACGCTGATCGAGCTTCTGCGCACTTTCCGCGCACAGCGTACGACGTTTGCCATGGTCGTCAATGAATTCGGGCAGACCGAGGGCATTGTCACGCTCGACGACCTCTTGCGCAGCGTCGTCGGCGACATGATGCCGTTCTCGGACGATCCGAGCGAGGCGCTGGCGGTTCGCCGCGCCGACGGTTCGTGGCTGCTCGATGGACTGATTCCGGTCAGCGAAATGAAGGAAAAGCTTGCCCTGCCCGATGTTCCCGACGAGGATTTCGGCAATTTCCATACGCTGGGCGGTTTCGTCCTGACCATGCTGGGGCGGATTCCCAAGAAAGGCGAATTTTTCGAATACGCCAACTGGCGCTTTGAGGTGCTCGATGTCGATCAGAACCGTGTCGACGAAGTGCTGGCCTCGCCGATTGGCGAGTCGACGGAGGAGTCGCTCGGCTAATTTTTTGCAAATACGCTAAACCGCGTATAATCGCTCCCATCCGAGGGGCGCTGCAAAACCGCGAATCATACCGGTTTCAGGCTCGGAACTTTCAACGGCGCTCACCTGTTAACCCATGCCGGACATGGGGAAACGGTGAGAATCCATGCCATATCGCCACTCCCGTCTCTCTCTGCCGGCTACTACAATTCCAAGGAGAATTGCTGTGGCTGATTTTAACGACTACACCATTGCCGACCTGTCGCTTGCCGACTGGGGGCGCAAGGAAATCCGCATTGCCGAGACCGAGATGCCCGGCCTGATGGCGATCCGCGAGGAATACGCGGTTTCCAAGCCGCTCAAAGGCGCGCGCATCACCGGCTCGCTGCACATGACGATCCAGACTGCCGTGCTGATCGAAACACTCATCGCGCTCGGCGCGGAAGTGCGCTGGGCCTCATGCAACATCTTCTCGACGCAGGACCATGCGGCTGCCGCGATCGCCAAGGCCGGCATTCCGGTGTTCGCGGTCAAGGGCGAATCGCTCAAAGACTACTGGGACTACACGCACCACATTTTTGAGTGGACCGACGGCGGCTACTCGAACATGATCCTAGACGACGGCGGCGATGCGACGCTGCTCCTGCACCTTGGCGCGCGCGCCGAGAAGGATATCGCGGTACTCGCCAAGCCGGGCAGCGAGGAAGAGACGATTCTTTTCGCCGCCATCCGTGCCAAGCTTGCAAGCGATCCGGCGTGGTACTCGACGCGGCTGGCGAAAATCAGGGGCGTTACCGAGGAAACCACTACCGGCGTGCATCGCCTCTACCAGATGCACCAGCGCGGCGAACTCAAGTTTCCGGCCATCAACGTCAACGACTCGGTCACCAAGTCGAAGTTCGACAACCTCTACGGTTGCCGCGAATCACTTGTCGACGGCATCAAGCGCGCCACCGACGTGATGGTCGCCGGCAAGATCGCGGTTGTTTGCGGCTATGGCGACGTGGGCAAAGGATCGGCGCAGGCGCTGCGCGCGCTTTCCGCCCAGGTGTGGGTCACCGAAGTCGACCCGATCTGCGCGCTGCAGGCGGCGATGGAGGGCTATCGCGTCGTCACGATGGACTATGCTGCCGACAAGGCCGACATCTTTGTCACCTGCACCGGCAATTATCACGTCATCGCCCATGATCACATGGCAAAGATGAAGGATCAGGCCATCGTCTGCAACATCGGCCATTTCGACAACGAGATCGACGTTGCCTCGATCGAGAAATACGAATGGGAAGAAATCAAGCCGCAAGTCGACCACGTCATTTTCCCGGACGGCAAGCGGATCATCCTGCTTGCCAAGGGGCGTCTGGTTAACCTTGGCTGTGCCACCGGCCACCCGAGCTACGTCATGAGTTCATCCTTCGCCAACCAGACGATTGCGCAGATCGAGCTGTTCACGCAGACCGCCAAGTACCCGGTCGGCGTTTACACGCTGCCCAAGCACCTTGACGAAAAGGTTGCTCGCCTGCAGTTGAGGAAACTCAACGCGCAACTGACGACGCTCACGCCGCAACAGGCCGCCTACATCGGCGTATCGGTCGAAGGCCCCTACAAGGCGGAGCACTACCGCTACTGACCGACAGGCGATACGGCGGAATTCCATGAGAATAACCGCCGTATCCTTTGCCGCACCAAGCTGCTCTCTTGAGGCACAGCAACATGAAGACAGAAATTTCGATCGAGTTTTTCCCGCCGCAAACGCCCGAGGGCATTGAAAAACTGCGCCGTGTCCGCCAGGAACTGGCCGTGCTGAAACCGGAATATTTTTCCGTGACCTTCGGGGCGGGAGGTTCGACGCGCGACCGCACCTTTGCCGTCGTTAAGGAAATCGCCGCTGAAGGCTACGGCGCCGCTCCCCATCTCTCATGTGTCGGTTCGACGCGAGGCAACATCCGGGAAATTCTGCGCGAATACAAGGAAGCCGGCATCCACCGCATCGTAGCCTTGCGCGGGGATCTGCCTTCAGGCATGGCCGAGATCGGCGAATTCCGCTATGCCAACGAGTTGGTCGAGTTCATCCGCGCCGAAACCGGTGGCCATTTCAATCTGGCGGTTGCCGCCTATCCCGAATGGCATCCACAGGCGCGCTACCCGGCTGGCGATCTGGCGGCTTTCGTAAAAAAAGCCAAGGCCGGAGCCGATTCGGCCATCACACAGTACTTTTACAATGCCGACGCCTATTTCCATTTCGTGGACGAAATCCGTGCGCGCGGAGTCGACATCCCCATCGTTCCAGGAATCATGCCGATCGGTAGTTTTTCCAAACTGGCGCGCTTTTCGGATGCCTGCGGCGCCGAGTTACCGCGCTGGATGCGCCGTAAATTGGAGGGCTTCAGCGACGATACCGACGCCATCCGGGCATTCGGGCTGGATGTCGTGACGAAATTGTGCGAACGTCTGCTGGCGGGCGGCGCGCCGGGATTGCATTTTTATTCCATGAATCAATCCCGGCTGACACTGGAGATCTGCCGCCGCCTTGGTTTCACACATTAATAGGAACCTCGGTTCATTTCAGTAGCTGTGTGTCGGAGTCAGGAGATCTTGCACACTAAATCCCCCCCGCCGCAAGCTGCCGCGGCAAGAAAAGGAAAACGTCCGGTAGCAATATGATGGAAAGCAGTACCAGAAGCATCGGTATCAGCATGATCGTAATGTCTTTCAGAACGGAGACGACCTTAACCTCGACTGCCGCGGCGGCGATCAGGAGGCACAGCCCGTAGGGCGGCGTGATAAGTCCGAATGCGAGAGACACCAGACTGATGATGCCGAAATGCACGGGATCCATCCCAGCATGCGCTACCATGGGCTGTAGCACCGTGCCGACAATGATGATGGCCGGTATGGCGTCCAGGAAGCAGCCGACGACGAGAAATACACCGGCAACGACAAACCCTATGGAAATCGGGCCAAAATCGTAGGCGGCGAGAAAGCCGACCAGCGTTTGCGGGATTTTGTAATAAGCCAGCAACCAGCCGAATACCGAAGCCGCCCCCAGGCAGAACAGAGAAATTGCAGCGAAGGTGGCTGACTCAAAAAAAACGGTTCTGAGCTGTTTCAAACCGATTTCGCGATAGATCCCGACACAAAGGAAAATTGCATACAACACGGCCATCGCGCCGGATTCTGTGGCGGTAAACCAACCCAGGATTTTTCCTCCGACGATGATCGCTGGTGTTACCATCGCTGGGATGGCGATCACTCCCGTCCGTAAAAACTCCTTGAAAGACGCACGCGCGTAGGTGGGGTATTTGTTGATTTTGGCATATGCATAGACAATCAACATCAGGACGCCTGTGATCGATAAGCCAGGCAATACGCCGCCCATGTAAAGATGGTTGATCGATGTATTGAATACGCCGCCCCAGACGATCATCAGAATGGACGGGGGAATAATGACCGCCAGGATCGACGCGGCAGCCGTGATGGCAATCGAGAAAGTGATACCGTAGCCTTCCTTGACCTGCGCGTTGATGAAAATCTTGGCCTGGCTTGCCGCGTCTGCAGTCGATGATCCGGAAACGCCGGCGAACAGCATGGCCAAGACCACATTGATCTGCGCCAGACTTCCGGGTAAATGCCCCACCATCGTCCGGGTCCAGTTGAACATCCGGGAAGTGATGCCGCCGCTGTTCATCAGATTGGCCGCCAACAGGAAGAAAGGAACCGCCAGAAGCAGGAAGGAGTTGAAGGTACTGAACATTTGCGAGACCATCACCGAAAGATCCAGCCGCGGATCAAGGGCGAGCGGCAACAGGCAGGCAATCGCCAGGGAGAAAGAGACAGGAATGCGCACAAGCAATCCGATGAAGAGTGTGCCGAACATCATGGCTGCGACAAAACCGGGGGTCATTGAGAGCTCCGCATTAATTCCGTTATGTCATCGAACATCTGCTCGCCGAGAAAAAGCAGCCAACCCGCTGCAGAGATCGGAAAAGAGATGTACATCAACGCCATCGACATTTCAGTGATTTCGCTCACCTCCGTTCGGGCGTCGTAGGTATAGATGGCGCTGATCCAAAGGAGCGCTCCGCCGAAGACAGCGACGGCGACATTGACCAGCATGCGTGCCAATATGCGCCCTTGCGGCGTTTTCGGTTCAGGCAGCAGATCGATATTGAAGTGCATGTTCTTTCGCACGGCAATCGCAGCCCCCAGCATGACCATCCATACCAGGCAAAAACGAGCCGCCTCTTCTGTCCACATCCACGTTGGAATGATGCTGGTATAGCGGGCGAATACTTGCAGCGTTACGGGGATGAGCAACACGACGGCAATCACCGTGATGGCGAAACAGAGCACATCAAAGTAAAACTTGTTGAACTTTCTCATCTGGAAGACTCCACGGCCGGCCCCGGGGCGACACGCGTTTGGCACGTGTGTCGCCCCATCGAGATGGCGCTGAAACTACTTGACGGATCGGAAGGTGGCCAGAATTTCGCTTGCGCCTGCTTCCTTGGCGAACTCCTCAACCAGCGGCCCCGAGATTTCAAGCAGCTTGCGCCGATCGGCGAACTCGTACGTCCGCGCCTGTTTGGCTGCCACCATCTTGTCCAACGCTTCCTTGTCTTCTCTCGCCTGTATCTCGCGGTTGAAAGCGCCGGCTTCTGCGCCCGCCTTGCGGATTGCTGCTTGCAGTTCGGGAGGATACTTCTTGAACGCCTTGCCGCTGACGACGAGAAGACGCGTGACGACCGAATGCATGGTCAACGAGATGTCCGGCGCTACTTCGTAGAACTTGGAGTTGATTACCGCAGGCGCTTCGTTCTCAAGCCCCTCGATAACGCCGCTCTGGATCGCGTTATAGACTTCGTTGTAGGCGATGACCGAAGGCTTGGCGCCCAGTGCGCCAAAGATCTTGGCCTGGATGGGCGCGCCGATGACGCGAATCTTGAACCCCTCCAGTTCCTTCATGTTCCGTATCGGCTTGTTGGCAATGAGATGGCGCGTCGACCCGCCGCAAGTGCCGATGACGATTATCCCCGATTGCTTCTCGATCATGTCGTAGAGCGGTTTCATTCCCTCCTTGGCAATGACGGCGTTCCAATGTTCGCGGTCGCGAAAGACGAAAGGCACGTCGAGCAGTGCCGCGACCTTGGTAAAGTTCGACATGTTCGATCCGGCTACAATCGAGACATCCACCGAAATTCCCTGGTTCATGAATTTCGTGTAATCGCGCTCGACGCCCAACTCTCCGTTGCCATGAATGACTACTTCCACCGGTTTGCCGTAATACTTACTGACCAGTTCTCCGAAATGTTTCAGCGTCCGGTTGTAATCATGGTCATCGTTGAATTGTGTCGCCGCATGCATGGTGACTGCCTGCGCGTGCGCCACAGTTGCCGTGACGCCAAGCGTCATCGCCGCCATCGCGGTCATCAAGATAGAACGAATGGATGGTTTCTTCATGGAGCCCTCCTGAATGTTGCTGCTGGTTAAAAAACCCGGTCGAAATCCCGAGGCTGTAGAATCACATGGGCATTTTTTGCCTCTATGGACATGCTCTGTTCGTGGGCGGATGCATCAAATATGCCGTTCCTCGTTGCTTCATTTCCCTTGATACTGCGCTTTGCGTTTCTCGCGGAAACTTGCCAGCCCCTCGCCGGCGTCTGTGGTCATCGCCGCAAGGGCTCCTGCCATTCCTTCCATGCTGGAGGCAAACCCCTCGCCGGCGGCGGCGTCGATAAGTTGCTTACTCAGTTGCACGGAAACGGGCGCCAGCTCCGCGATCCGTTTTGCCAGCGACCGCGCTTCATCCAGAACCGAGCCGGGCGGGACGATCTGCTGGACAAGTCCGGCTCTCATGGCGTAGTCGGCATCGACACGCTGGGCGCTCAGCGCCATGAATTTCACCGCAGATGGCCCGATCAGCCGCACCAGACGCTGTGACCCGGACCAGCCGGGACAAGTGGCTATCGATGCTTCCGGCAAGCCGAAGGTGGCGCCGGGTTCAGCCAGACGGATGTCAGCCGTCGCCGCCAGCTCCAGCCCGCCGCCCAAAGCGGGGCCGTTGATGGCGGCCACCATCGGTTGCCGCAGGCGCGCCAAACGATCGAATACGCGGTGGCCGTTGCGCACCCATTCGCGCCACATGGCCAACGGCTCAAGCGCCGACCAGACGTTGATATCGGCACCCACGCAGAATGCCTTGCCCTGGGCCGCCAAGACGACGGCGCGGATATGGCTGGATGAGTCTAGATCGGTTGCGATCTCGTCCAAAGCAGCGAGCATTGCCGGAGTCAATGCGTTCATCTTTTCCGGGCGGGCAAGCTCAACCACGGCGACTGGCCCATCTTCACGATAGCGAATGCAGTTATCGCTCATGACGTGATCCTAAATCCTCAGGCCCATCGGCTCTGGATGGAATAGTGCAACATCCATTTCCCTGAGATTTTTACTTACGTGCAACGTAAACGGGCAGTGCCCCTGGATGTCGCGTTCGAAGTCCGCGCCCGGAGCAATTTCGACGACTTCAAGCCCTTGCGCTGTCAGCTCGAGGACGCAACGCTCAGTCACGTAAAGCACCTGCTGTCCGTTCGCCACGGCGCGTCTGCCGGAAAAAGTGACATGGTCGACTTCGTCGACGAATTTGCTGATTTTTCCTTCCTTGACGATGCTCAACTTGCCGCCCTGGATATCGAGTTCCGCACCGGCTGTGAAGAAGCCTGAGAAAACGATTTTTTTTGCACGGCTCGTGATATCGACGAAACCGCCGCAGCCTGCCGTTACGTGCGGACGGGCTGCCAGTTTCGAGACATTGACCGACCCAGACCGGTCGATCTGCAGGAACGACATCAATGTTTGATCGAAACCGCCCCCCTGGAAGTAAACGAATTGTTGCGGAGACGGCACCATGGCCTCGGCGTTGGAGGCGCAGCCAAACTGAAATTCGAGTAGAGGAACGCCGCCGACGGCGCCCTGTTCGATGGCCCAGCGGACAGCTCCATGGCAACCTTCCTCAATGAGGATCCGTGGAACGTTCGACGAGATGCCGAAACCGATATTGACGACTTCGCCATCCTTCATTTCCTGGGCGACACGCCGTGCGATGACTTTCCCGACGCCCCATGGAGTCGTCTCGAAGCTGGAAATCGGACGGAAAATTTCCCCAGAAATGGCTGGCTCATAAAGCGTCTGAGTCGTCTGTGTCTGTTCGGGCGCCACGACGATGTAGTCAACAAGTATGCCTGGCACGTGAATCTGCTGCGGTTTGAAGGTGCCGGCCTGGGCCGTCCGTTTCACCTGGGCAATCACTATTCCGCCATTGTTGTGTGCGGCCAAGGCCAGGTCTAAGCCCCCCAGGTACGCTCCCTCGTGCTCATAGGACAGGTTGCCGCGTTCATCGGCTGTGGTGGCGCGGATAATCGCCACATCCGGTACGATGGCAGGAAAGAACAGGTATTTTCCGCCCTCGAAATCGATGTGTTTTACTATCGGCTCGGATTGCCCCAGGTCATTCATGGCGCATCCCTGGCGGTGCGGATCCACGAAAGTATCGAGGCCGATCTCGGTGATTACCCCCGGCCGCTTGGCCGCAGCCTCCCGATGCATGTCGAACATGATGCCGGAAGGGACGTTATAGGCCGGGATGGCGTTTTCGACGATCATTCTCCAGATGTTCGGCATGGCAAGAGACGAAGCGCCGGAAGGATAGGAACCCGCCATGACCTTGCCCAGCAGGCCGGGGCGGGCCAAGTGCTCGATTCCCTTTACCCCGTACATATCGCCGGCTGCGATAGGGTGCAGCGATGTTATGTTTCGAGGATGGCCCTGCGCTTCGAAGTGGCGGCCGATCGCTTCCAGAACGGCGTCAGGACAACCGAGCGCACTGGATGAAGACACGGTGATGACGCTCTGATCCTTGATCAGCGCTGCAGCCTCGTCTGCCGAAATAACCTGAGGAAATGGCATTTTTCTCCTTCTGAGCAATATCGTAAAATTGGACCGGTCCAAAAAATGTAAAAGTCACCTTCCCGTTTTTTCAAACTCATCAACACCCTATGTACAGCTGATCTATTGGCGGCGTCAGAAAAATCCGGACCGGTATGGATGCGATTTATATTTTTTATTTGGACCGGTCCAAATCGTGAGAAACACGTTAACATAAGATTTGCTGCTTTACAACTTTTTTTTGGGAAGCCATCCAGGGCACTGACTGTTGGGTTTCTGCTAGTATCCCCGGATCACGACAGATGCATTAAAAAGCGCAATGAACGAACCATTACCGCGGAATGTCACGATCAGGAGCATCGCAAAAGCCGCGGGAGTCTCCAAATCCACCGTATCGCTGGTTTTGAAACGTAGCCCTTTGGTCAAGCCCGCTACGGCGGAAAAGGTATGGGCGGTCGTGCGCCAACTCGGTTACGTTTATAACCGCAATGCGGCAAGCCTCAGCCGCGGGAGGAGTAACATCGTTGGTGTCATCGTTAACGATCTGACCAACCCCTTTTTCGTCGAATTGCTGATAGGAGTCGAGCGGATACTCAATGAGTCGGGCTTTATCACCCTGATGGCCCATACCGCCGAAGATTTGACGACACAGAATAACGTATTGGTATCCATGCGGGAACACAATGCCGCAGGCATTATCCTCTGTCCAGCATACGACTCTTCCGTCGATTTGACAAACCAAATCGCGGATTGGGGATTGCCGCTGGTCGTCGTGGTACGCCAGTTGGGAGAATTGAATTACGACTTCGTCGGCAGCGATAGCTATGCAGGGATGTACGAAGCCACGCAATACCTGATTTCAAAAGGTCATCGTGCCATCGCCTACGTCGGGCGCAGTGGCCGGAGCCATGTCAGCGAGCAGCGCCGGAATGGATATCTCTCGGCCATGAACGAAAGCGGTCTCGAAGTCGATGAGGAATGGCTCGTCGATGTCCCGATATCGGCCAAGGGCGGGCAGGAAGGGATTCAGGTACTGCTGCGGCAGAACCGCCGTCCGAGCGCGGTCGTATGCTACAACGACCGGGTTGCCATCGGCGTATTGCATGAGTTGGGCAAGTGGGGATTGCGCGCCGGGCAGGATATTGCCGTGATTGGCTTCGATGACATCGCCGAAGCCGAACACGCCAACCCTCCACTGACCACCATGGCGGTCAATGCGAGACTCCAGGGGGAACTCGCGAGCAAACTGCTGCTCCAGCGTTTGGGCAATCCAGACGCGACACCGGACATAGCAGTCATCGAGCCGAAACTGGTAGTCCGGGCAACGGCTTGAGCAATTGCTCCGGCGGCTCCAAAAACAACAATCTTGCCATGGCGTTGGGCATGGCGAAAACAGTGGCTTGTTCGCATCTGGCGAACTCATCATAATCGGGCTTCCAAGTAAACAGAGACAAAACAAACGCCTTGAGGGAAATCCAGTTCATCGATCGTCGTCAGGCCGAGTGGTCGGCCTGGGACCGCTGGTTGGCAAGTTCCCGCCGGAGCAAGGCGGGGGCCGACCAGTCCATTCCTCTTGGCGATTTGCCCGGCAGTTACCGGCGCTTGTGCCGCGACCTCGCCCTGGCTCGCGACCGGCAGTATTCAGCCAGCCTGGTCGAAACCCTGCATGGGCGCGTACTTGCCGCGCACCAGCGCATCTACGGCGCCAGTCCGGATCGGCGCGGCACCTTCGCTGCCTTCGCCGCAGGCGGTTTCCCTACCTTGGTGCGGCAGGAATGGCGTGTCGTTCTAGCCGCCTTCCTGCTTTTCTTCGTACCCATTGCCATCATGATGGTGGCGCTGCATTACTTTCCGGACGGCGTCTATTTCGTCCTGCCTCCCGAGCAGGTCCAGGAATTCCAGCACATGTACGCGCCCGACGCCCAGCATCTGGGGCGGCCGCGTTCGGCGTCGACCGAATGGATGATGTGGGGGCACTACATCGCCAACAATGTCCGCATCGACTTCCAGTGTTTTGCCGGCGGCATCGTCTTCGGGCTCGGCGCCGTTTTCTTCCTGCTGTACAACGGTCTCGTCATCGGCGGCGTTGCCGGCCACCTGACCCAGATCGGCTACATCGAGACCTTCTGGGGCTTTGTTGCCGGGCACAGCGCATTCGAACTGACCGGTGTCGTGCTCTCCGGCGCCGCCGGGCTGAAGCTCGGCATGGCCCTTATCGCCCCCGGCGCGCGCAGCCGTCTCGCCGCCCTCAAGGCCAATGCCTCCGTTGCCGGCATCCTGGTCAGCGGCGCAGCCATCCTGACGTTTCTGGCCGCCTTCATCGAGGCCTTCTGGTCGCCGAACCGCGATGTTCCGGTCGAAGTCAAGTATGTCTTCGGCATCGCACTCTGGGTGGTTACCTGGGCTTACCTGCTGTTGGCCGGGAGGCCACGCCGTGCAGCTTGAGAAGATCGCCGTCCGCCTGCGCCGCCGTACCCCTTGGGAAGCGCTCGACCTCGGCCACGCCATGCTGCGCGCCTGGGCCGGCCCGGCCTACCGCGCCTGGCTTGGCAGCTACGGTGTGGTTGGCCTGATCCTGCTGTGCGTCCTGCGGGAACATCCCTCGGTCGCCATATTCATTCTATGGTGGTTAAAACCCGCCTTCGACCGTATCCTGCTTTTCGTTTTCAGCCGTTCGCTCTTCCATACGCCGACCACATGGCGCGACATCCGCGCCGCACTGCCGCAACTCATCCGCCACAGCGGCCTCCTGCATGGCCTCACTATCGGCCGGATCAGTATGGCGCGTTCCTTCCTGCTGCCGGTCCGGCAACTCGAGCAGCAAAGCGGCAAAGCCGCCCGGGCGCGCTGCAAGGTTCTCTCCCGCCGGGGCCGCGGCAACGCCGTGTGGCTGACTTTCGTCTGCGCCAACCTCAGCGCCGTCTGGGTCTATTCGCTGGTGCTGCTCGTCGATGCGCTGACGCCCGTGGGGCTGCCAGCCATTTTTTCCTGGGACGACTGGTTTCTGGGCGAGCAGGGACAGGAACTGCTGCTTCTGTTCAATATTTTCGTCCTGCTTGCCGAATCCCTGATCGAACCGTTCTACGTCGCCAGCGGTTTTGCGCTTTACCTGCACCGGCGCAGCGAACTGGAGGGCTGGGACATAGAACTGGCTTTCCGCCGCCTGACGGAGCGCAACGAATTGTCCTCCCGCTCCATACTGCCCGCGAAGAATCTCGCCGTCATGATCGGCACCGCCGCGCTGGCTGCCTGTTTTTGCCTGGCGCCTGCGCCCGTCCAAGCGGCCGATTCGACGGCGGCGGCCGAAGCCAGCACGGCCAGGAAGGCTATCGATACCGTCCTCGCCGATCCGGTGTTCGGAAAAAAGAGCGAGGAGAAAGAATGGCGCTGGCGGCCCGACGATAAACCCAAGGAAAAAACCAAGGGGGATTCGCGTTGGGCGGAATGGCTGTTGTCCCTGGTGGAAAACGCCAGCCGGATCCTGAAAGTACTGGTCTGGGTTGGTGCACTGGCGCTCGCCGTCGGGCTGCTTTATCTCATTGTGCGTTACTACGAACGCTGGCGTGGCGGCAGGCAGCCCGCCACGCAGGCGCCCGACGTTCTGTTCGGACTCGATGTGCGGCCCGAATCGCTGCCGGACGATATCGCCGGCGCGGCGCGGGCGGCTATGGCCTCAGGTCGTTTCGAGGCAGCCTTGAGCCTGCTCTATCGCGGCGCACTGGTGACCCTAATCCATCGCGCCCGGGTCGAATTCCGCCCCGGCGATACCGAGGCCGACTGCCGGAGGCGCATTGCCGGGCGACTGGAGAGAGCTGCCGGCGACTACTTTGCCGCGCTGCTCGATGCCTGGCGGACCACCGCTTATGCCCGCCGGCCGCCGCAACCTGCCGCCATCGAAATGCTCTGCCGTGACTGGGAGCTGCATTTCGGGGCCGGCGCAAGCTCGATAGGGTCTGCTTCATGACCCGGCGAATCGTCTGGTGCACCGTACTGGTGTTCACTCTGGTAGTTCTGGCCGTCGGCGTTTTCACAAAATTCGAACAGGTGACAGTGGAACGGTGGACACCGCCAGCGCCCGAGGCGCGCCGCAACAGCCTGCTGGCCTTCGAACGGTTCATGGTGGCCATGGGGCGTCCCTTGAGCCGTGCGCAAAATGCTCCCGCCCTAGACAAGCTGGAGGCAGGCAGCGCCCTCATTCTCGACAATCACCGTACCGCCGTATTGTCGCCGGCCCGCACCGCCGCGCTGCTGGCCTGGGTCGAGCAGGGCGGTTACCTGATCGTTGCTCCCGAGCGGCCTGGCACCAAGGATCCTCTGCTGGATTACTTCGACATCAGCTGCGACTGCTCCAGCAAGACGCCGCAAACGGAGCCGCAGGCTGCTGCCAAAAAGCCCCGGCCGCCTGAAAGCATCCCTGTTGCCATTCCTGGAAAGGCGCATCCGCTGCAGGTCAGGTTCATCATGGGTTGGCTCATTCCGGGTAAAACCGAGCCCGTTTGGGGCGCAGCCGCGCCGGACTATCCTGAGCAGATCCTGCACTTCGACCACGGGAAGGGGCATGTCACCGTCGTCACCGGACTGGGCCGGCTGCTCGACAACCACAATATCGGCAATTTCGACCATGCCGAACTGTTCTGGAACCTGCTTGAAACTTATCAACCCGACTGGTCGCGTCCGATCACGCTGATGAGCGAACCGGCCACTCCGAGCCTTTGGGAGTGGCTGGCCGAGTCGGCCTGGACGGCGCTCATTTCCGGCGCTGCGCTGATTGGGCTGTGGCTGTGGGCGGTGGTGCCGCGCTTCGGCCAGGTTCGCCCCGAACCGGAGGCGGCGCGGCGCGAGCTTTCCGAACATCTGGCTGCCGTCGGTCGTTACGTATGGCGCGCCGGCGGGCTGGCCGGCTGGCTCGAAACGGCGCGCGCTTCCTTGAGAAACCGCCTGGCGTTGCGTCATTCCGCCATCCTGGCGCTGCCGCCGGCCGAACAGGCAGCAGCTCTGGCCGAGCTGACCCGTGTTCCGACAGCCCAGATCACCGCCGCACTGTATCGACCTGCCGCATCGCTTCCGGCCTTTACGCGAGCCGTGCGCACGCTACGCACGCTCGAAAATCTTTTGTGAGAATCCCGATCATGAATGCTCCGCTCTCCCTGCCCGAAGACAAGCTCGCCCAAGCCAGCCAGATCCTGGCCAGCCTCTCCGCCGAACTCGCCAAGGCGCTGATCGGCCAGCGTCAGGTCGTAGACGAGGTGCTCATCGGCCTGCTGTGCGATGCCCATGTCCTGATCGAGGGCGTTCCCGGCCTCGGCAAGACACTGCTGGTCAAGGCCTTGAGCAAGGCGTTCGGCGGCGAGACGAAACGCATCCAGTTCACCCCCGATCTGATGCCCTCCGACGTCGTCGGCCATACTTTTTTCGATGCTTCCACCAGCCGCTTCACCACGCGCCAGGGGCCGATCTTCACCAACCTGCTGCTGGCGGACGAAATCAACCGGGCGCCAGCCAAGACACAGTCGGCCCTGCTCGAAGCCATGCAGGAACGCCAGGTGACGCTCGAAGGCAGCGCCCTGCCGCTGCCCAGACCCTTCATGGTGCTGGCCACCCAGAACCCGATCGAACAGGAAGGCACCTATCCGCTGCCGGAGGCCCAGCTCGACCGTTTTCTCCTCAAAATCCACATCGGCTACCCGAGCGCAGACGAAGAGGCGGCGCTGACGCGCCATGTCACCGTACGGCGCACCGGCGCCGATCTTTCGGTGGATGAGGTCAACACACTGATCAAACCCACCACCGTTATCGCCCTGCAGGAATGCGCCGCGCACGTCATGGTCGAGGAGCGCGTCATGCAATACGCCATCGCCATTGTGCGGGCCACGCGCGAAACGCCGGGCATCGCCTGCGGCGCCGGTCCGCGCGGCAGCATTGCGCTCGTCCGCGCGGCGCGGGCCGCCGCGCTCATGCAGGGGCGGGGGTACGCAACGCCGGACGACATCAAGACCGTCGCCCTGTCGGCATTGCGCCACCGGATCGCGCCGGCGGCGGAGGCGGAAATCGAAGGTCTGTCGCCCGACCATCTGCTGGGCGCGCTGCTGGACAAAGTACCGGCTCCGCGCGCCTGACTGGCCGAAAACGAACAGTACCGTGCCCATCCCCAACCGTCCGCTACTCTGGCTTGCCGCCGCCTGGCTCGCGCTTGGTATTGCTGTCGTCATGATTCCCGGCCTGCTGCCCGCCTGGCAGATCTCGGGCGGCGGCTTGCTGGCGCTGGTGCTGGCCGATGCGCTGGCGGGGCGCCGCCGGCGCGGGCGCCTCACAGTCTCGCGCGAAATTGGCCATACCCTGCCGGTCGGCACCTGGCAGATGGTCAACATCAGGCTGACGGCGGCGGGCGGCGTTGCCGGCTGGCTGCTTGACCGCCATCCGGCGGCTTTCGAAAGCTCCGGCCTGCCGTTTTTCTTCCGCCTGGCCGCCGGGCAATGGCAGTGTGCCGGCTACCGGCTGCACCTTACTGAGCGCGGCCCGCAGCGCTTTTCGGGCATCGATCTGCGCCTGCTCTCGCCGCTCTGCCTGTGGCTGATTCCCGAAACCCTGCCGGTGGAAGACGAGGTTCGGATCTTCCCCGACTTTGCCCGCATCGCGCACTACACGCTGCTCGCTACCGACAACCGGCTGTCCCAGCTCGGTGTCCTCCACCGGCGTCGGCGCGGCGAGGGGCTGGAGTTCCACCAGTTGCGCGACTACCGGCAGGAGGATTCTCCCCGTCAGGTCGACTGGAAAGCCACTTCCCGCATGGGCCGCATGATCTCTCGCGAATACCAGGATGAGCGCGACCAGCAAATCGTTTTCCTGCTCGATTGCGGCCAGCGCATGCGCGCCCGGGACGGCGATCTCTCGCATTTCGACCACACGCTCAACGCCTTGCTGCTGCTCGCTTACGTTGCACTCAATCAGGGTGATGCCATCGGCATCGCCACGTTCGGTCATGCCGAGCCGCGCTATCTGCCGCCGCGAAAATCCGTCGCTACCGTCAACCGGCTGCTCAACGCCGTCTACGACCTGCAGCCGACGCTGCAGAGCCCGGATTACCTGCTGGCCGGCGAAACGCTGCAAAAGCGCTTGAGTAAACGCGCCTTCATCGTTCTGGTGACCAACCTGCGCGACGAGGACGACGATACCCTGGGACCGGCGATGAGCCTCCTGGGCCGGCGCCATGCCGTCACGCTGGCGAGCCTGCGGGAACCGGGGCTGGACACGCTGCTGGCGGCGCCGATCGACGACTTCGGCGCGGCGCTGAACCGCGCCGCCGCCCTCCAGTATTCCCAAGCCCGCCGCCACCAGGCTGCCATGCTCCGGCAGGCGGGCGCGCAGATCATCGACGTGAGTCCGCAGGAACTGCCGATGGCATTGATCAACCACTATTGGGAGCGGAAACGCGCAGGAGTGCTTTAGTAAGCGCCAACAAAATGACTTTGTCAGTTCGTCCAATTCTACAAAGGAAGGTCGGAAAATGAACACGGGCAACAGCAACAACAATCCATTCAAAGCACCAGCGGCGCGGGTGGCCGACGCCATCCCCGGCAACGGCGAGTTCATACAGGACGGCCGCAGGGTTCCGGCGGGCAGCGCGCTCAGCTGGATCGGCCGTGGCTGGGCAATGTTCCGCGCCAGTCCCGGCACCTGGATCGGCCTTGGCGTGATATTCATGATCATCGCGGGGATTTTTACGATAACGTCATTTACCAGCCTGATATTCAACCTCGTTGCGCCGGTGCTCGTGGGCGGCATCATGATCGGCTGCCACGCCCAGGAAGAAGACGAGGATCTGCGCGTCATGCACCTTTTCGCCGGCTTCTCGGAGCATTTCGGCAAGCTGGCGCTGATCGGCCTGCTCTATCTGGCCGGCATTTTCGCGATCGGCCTCGTTATCGGTCTGACCGGCTTCAGTACCGTCGTGGCGGGCGCAGCCGGCACGCCACTCCAGTTCGTCTGGAGCACGGCTATCCTGACCACGCTGGTTTCCCTGTTCCTGTTCGTGCCGCTGGGCATGGCGACTTGCTACGCTCCGGCTCTGGTCGTCCTGCACGAGCTTTCCCCGCTACAGGCCATGAGGTCGAGTTTTTTCGGCTGCCTCAGGAACGTCGTGCCGCTTCTGATCTATGCCCTACTGTTCGTCATCCTGGCGATTCTGGCCTCTTTGCCTCTGGGCCTTGGCTGGCTGGTGCTGACTCCGGTGTTCCTGGGATCGATCTATGCCGGCTACCGCGACATCTTCACGGACAACCCATGAGCCAAGCCCCCGCCTTCGATACCGTCCGCCGCATCGCCACGCCCGAGGGCTGCGAACTGGAACTGCGCATCGCCGGCCCCATCGTCCGCGCGCGCGCCTGGCTGCTCGATTCTTTCATCCGGCTCGTCGCCTGGTTCGGCCTGGCCATGCTGGGATTCTTCTTCAGGTCGTTCGGCTTCGGCCTTTTCCTGGTTTGCGCCTTCCTGCTCGAATGGTTTTATCCTGTCTTCTTCGAGGTTTACCGGAACGGTCAGACGCCCGGCAAACGAATCTGCGGTCTGCGTGTCCTCCATGACGATGGCCGCCCGGTGGGATGGAGCGCCTCCTTCATCCGCAACACGGTGCGTTTTGTCGATTTCATGCCCTTGCTCTATGCATTCGGGTTTGTGGCGACCTTGTTCAGCGCCGACGGCAAACGCCTGGGCGATCTGGCCGCCGGCACTGTGGTGGTTCACGCCGACGACTGGCGGGAAAAGCCGGTGAAAAACAAGGAGCCTGAAGAGGCCGGCGCCGAGCCGCCACTCGTTCCTTTGACACTGGAAGAGCAGCAGGCGGTCATCGAATACCGCCGCCGGGCCGCACAGCTTACCGAGGAACGAGCGCTGGAGCTGGCAGGGATACCACTTCCTCTGATTGGTGGACTGACGCCGGAACAGGCACGCCGCCGCCTGCTGCGCATCGGCAATTTCCTGTTGGGGAAACGCTAATTCCATTTATAAATCGTCATTGACTTTGTCGCCTTCGCCTCGCCGTGCTACAGCACTGTCTTCGGCTTGGCTTCGTGTCACTAACGATTTATAAATGGAATAAAAGGCAAGCCGCAGCCAGAAACCGGTAAGGCATCGGCTTGTTGCGGATCAAGTCGAAGGCTTCCTCGTCACCAGCAGCACGCCGGCCAGCACCAGCGCCGTTCCTGCGATTTGCGCCAGGGACAAGGGCTCGTCAAGTATCCACCAACTGAAGAAGATGGTCAGTACCGGACCGACGGTGCCGATCAATACCGAGCGCGCGGCACCGATCCGCGCGATGGAGGCCGATTGCATGAACATTGGCAAGACGGTCGAAAACAGCACGATGGCAATGATATATGCGTAAATCCGGGGCGCAAGGGCGTAGGCGCGCAGGGGCTGGGTCGCGAAAAAGTGAAGCTGCGCCGATACGGTCGACACGAGCATGACCAGCGCGGTGAAGCGCATCGCTCCGAGGCGCTTGATCATCGGTGCACTGCCGCTCAGATAAAAGGCATAGGTAAGCGAGGAGGCGAAAACGAAAGCGCCGCCGATCAGCACATTGCCCATCTCGCCGGGAAGACGCAAGTCGTGCGCGAAAGCCAGGCCGATTCCCGCGTAGGAGAACAACAGGGCGCCGAGTTCGTTGCGATGCAGGGAACGGCCCATGAACAGCACGCCGATCATGATCGTCAGAGTCGGGTAGGTGAACAGGATCAGGCGCTCAAGGCCGGCGGAAATATATTTCAGGCCGACGAAGTCGAAGAGGCTGGCGCCGTAGTAGCCCACCATGCCGAGAAGCAGCAGTATTCCCCAGTCGCGCCGCGTCATAGGCGGCGCGGCGCGGGTCGACTGGACGCCTATCCAGAAAAAGGCCGGAAAAGACAAGAGCATGCGCAGGGAAAGCAGCGTAACGGGATCGACGGGCGTCGCGGATTCGATATACGCCAGTTTGATGAAGATGGCCTTGAAGGAAAAACCGAAAGCGGCCAGTACTGCCAGGGCTACGCCTGTTCGGTCGGAAGACCAGTGTTTCCAGTTCATGAGAAAAGCGGTCTATGGATTTATTTTTGGCGAAAACACGCGTCGAAAGGCGCCGATGAGTCGTGAAAAGACTGGGGGGAATGCCTTTGGCATTCCCGTAGGCGGTGCTCGCCGCCTTTCCTCGGTTATGCCGGGTATTTAACGGCGGCGCCCCCCAAGGATCGATCCCAGCACGCCGCGGATGATTTCGCGGCCAACCTGCGAACCGATGGCACGGGCCGCGGACTTGGCCAGCGCCTCGCCGACGCCCTCGCGTCCGGCGCCGCCGCGCGGGCCGGGCTTGCTGCCGAACATATCGCCCAGCTCGCCAAGCCAGCCGCTCCCGGAAGACGCAGTATTGGAAGCCTGGCCCGCCGGCGATTTTTCCGGGGAGGGGGTTTTGGCTAGTTTCTCGTAGGCCGATTCGCGATCCAGTGTTTTTTCGTAGACGCCGTTGACCAACGACGACTTGATGACGGCCTGGCGCTCTTCGTTCGTCAGCGGACCGATGCGCGAAGCGGGGGGCAGAATGAAAGCGCGTTCGACGATATTTGGCCGGCCTTTTTCGTCAAGGAAGGAAACGAGCGCCTCGCCGACGCCCAGCTCCGTAATGACCTTGACGGCGTCAAATTTCGGATTCGGGCGCAGCGTTTCGGCCGCCGTCGCCACTGCTTTCTGGTCGCGCGGCGTGAAGGCGCGCAAGGCATGCTGCACGCGGTTGCCCAATTGCCCGAGTACCTTGTCCGGGATGTCCAGCGGATTCTGCGTGACGAAATAGACCCCCACGCCTTTCGAGCGGATCAGGCGCACGACCTGCTCGATTTTTTCCAGCAGCGCTGGCGGGGCTTCGGCAAAAAGCAGGTGCGCCTCATCGAAGAAGAACACCAGCTTCGGTTTGTCCACATCGCCCACTTCGGGTAAGTGCTCGAACAATTCGGCCAGCAACCAGAGAAGGAAGGTCGAATACAGCCGAGGCGACGCCATCAGCTTGTCGGCGGCGAGGATGTTAACGATTCCCTTGCCGTCGTCGGTCTGCATGAGGTCGTTGATATCGAGCATCGGTTCGCCGAAGAAATGCTCGGCCCCCTGTTCCCCCAGCGTCAGCAGGCCGCGCTGGATGGCGCCGATGGAGGCCGCCGAGACGTTCCCGTATTCGGTGGTGAACGACTTGGCGTTCTCGCCGACGTGCTGCACCATGGCCCGCAAGTCCTTGAAATCGAGCAGCAGCAGGCCTTCGTCGTCGGCAATCTTGAATACAATCTGCAGAACGCCGGCTTGCGTTTCGTTGAGATTGAGCAGGCGGGCCAGCAATATCGGCCCCATGTCGGAAACCGTGGCGCGGACCGGATGGCCCTGTTCGCCGAAAACATCCCAGAACGCTACGGGGAATTTCGCCGGCGCCCAGTTGCCGACTCCCAGGGAGTCGAGCCGCTGCTTGAGTTTCGGGCTGTCGGCTCCCGATGCGGCAATACCCGATAGATCGCCTTTGACGTCGGCCATGAACACGGGTACGCCGATGTTTGAAAAGCGCTCGGCCAGCACTTGCAGCGTGACGGTTTTACCGGTGCCGGTGGCGCCGGTGATCAGGCCGTGCCGGTTGGCCAGCGCCGGCAGCAGGCCGAGTTCATTTTGTTCATGCTTGGCAACGATGAGAGGGTCAGCCATTGACAGCTCCACAGGAAGAATCTTCAAGAAGTGATAGAATGCTGGCCCTTATTATCAACTATTTACCTGACGCTTTGTTGTTTGCCCGACTGACTGAACGGCAGCCTTGCGTCGCCAGTTCCGAAAGAGGTTAATCATGGCCGGACATTCCAAATGGGCCAACATCCAGCACCGCAAAGGCCGGCAGGACGAGAAGCGCGGCGCAGCATTTTCCAAGGTCGCCAAGGAGATTACCGTGGCCGCCAAGATGGGCGGCGGCGATCCCGCCTTCAACCCGCGCCTGCGTATGGCCGTCGACAAGGGCAAGGCCATCAACATGCCCAAGGACAAGATCGACAACGCCATCAAGAAGGGCACTGGCGAGCTCGAGGGCGTCGATTACATCGAGATCCGCTACGAAGGCTACGGTATCGGCGGCGCGGCGATCATGGTCGACTGCCTGACCGACAATAGGACGCGCACCGTTGCCGAAGTCCGCCACGCTTTCAGCAAGCATGGCGGCAATATGGGCACCGACGGATGCGTCGCCTTCCAGTTCAAGCATTGCGGCCAGTTGCTGTTCGCGCCGGGTACAGACGAGGCAGCGTTGATGGATGCCGCCATCGAGGCCGGCGCGGAAGACGTGATCACCAACGACGACAACTCGATTGAAGTCATTACGCCGCCGGCCGACTACATGACGGTTAAGGAAGCGCTCGAAGCCGCCGGTTTCACAGCCGAATTCGGCCAGGTCACCATGAAGGCCGAGAACGAAACCGAGCTGACCGGCGAGGATGCAGTCAAGATGCAGAAGCTGCTCGATGCGCTCGAGGCGCTCGACGACGTGCAGGACGTCTATACCAGCGTCGTTATCGACGAAGAATAAAGCCCTCACCACTGCTTTCCCTGGTTTTTCAGTGAAACGGCGCCGTGGCGCCGTTTCTTTTTCCTGCGTAAAAGATGCAACAAAGTGTTTCAGGCGTAAACGGATCGCTCCCTGAGCCGTTAAACTTCCTGAACGTCTCCCCTTTACTTGATTCGATCGAACAGAGAAAGCAGGTATGCCCAAGTTTCCCCGACTGCTGAATCGCGGCCGAGCCGTTGTTCTCGCACTGCTGGCATCGGCATTCGCGCTTTCCGCTTTTGCCCAGGCCGATCCGCCCGCGCGCATCGGCCGTATCGCCTGGCTGTCCGGCGAGGTTTTCCTGAACAATCCCGAAACCGGGGAATTGGCAGCTGCGCCGCTCAACCAGCCATTGACGAGCGGCGATATTCTCACCACGCGCCCCGGCGCGCGCGCCGAAGTTCAGATCGGCGCCATGACGCTCAGGCTCGATGCCGATACACGCCTCGAATTCGAGCGGATCGACGATCAGCAGATCCGCCTTCTCCTAAATGGCGGACGGGTCATCGCCAAATTGCCGACGGAAGATACGCGGCACGATTTCGTCCTCGAATCGGATCTGGGGCGCTTCACGCCGCGCGAAACGGGGATCTACCGTTTTGACCGTGATACCGCCGGGACAAGCGCTACCTCCTACTTCGGCACATTGCGTTTCGAGGGGCGGGATACCGCCTTCGATATCGGCGCCGGCGAAAGCGCCCGTACCTGGATAGACCAGGGGGGGCAGCTTCGCTACCAGATGGCGCAGGGTGTCCGCGATGAGTTTACGCAATGGAGCGCTGCCCGCGATCAGGGGCAGCGCAGTTCGGTGACGGCCCGTTACGTTTCGCCCGAGGTGACCGGCGCTCAGGATCTCGACGCTTACGGCGACTGGTCCGATCAGCCTGAATACGGCGCCGTGTGGTTTCCCCGCGCGGTAGCCGCCGACTGGGCGCCGTATCAAACGGGCAACTGGACCTGGGTCGCCCCTTGGGGGTGGACCTGGATCGGCTACGAGCCCTGGGGTTTTGCGCCATTCCATTATGGACGCTGGGCCTACGTCAGTAATCGGTGGGGCTGGGTTCCCGGCGCCCGCGCAGTGCGCCCCGTCTATGCGCCTGCGCTGGTCGGCTGGGCCGGAGCGCCAGGGGTCGGCTTCGCGGTGCGTTCGGCGCCTCCTGTCGGCTGGTTCCCGCTGGCGCCGCGCGAAGTGTATGTGCCGTTCTACCGCAGCAGTCCCTCTTATGTCCGCTTCGTCAATGCGCCGCATGTCTCTCACATCCGGAACGTCGGCGAGATCGTCACGCGGCCGCGTGACGTCATGCGGGAGACCCGCTTCAGCTATCGCGACGATCCGCGCGCTTCCGGCAGGATGCCCGGCAACGCGTACAGGCGGGGCGGGCCTGGCTTCGACGACCGGCCCGGAAACGCCGGGAGACCTGATTTCCGCGACCGTCAGCAAATCATCGATTCTCGTCTGGAGAATCCGCGCCGCGTGTCGGAGCCGGAACAGGCTTCTCGTTCCGAGAGGCGGCAGTTCGATGCGTCTCCTGCGCCACGGCAGCAGCCAAGTTTTCCGACCATGCGTCGGGAGTTGCCGAGGTTCGATTCGGATCGGCGCGGCGAAATTCCTTCGGCGCGCCAGGAATTGCCCGCGCGGCGCGACGCTGTACCGCGCGCCGACTTCCCAAGAAGCGGGCAACCGGCTGCGCCGGCCATGCGCGACAGGCCGCGTGAAAGATCCCAGGATTTTTCACGCCAGCAACGCCAGGAAATCCGCAGCATCGAAGCACCCGGCCGCCGTGATTACCGCGCACAGCCAACTGCGTGGGACAGACCGGGCAGACAGGGTAGCGAAGGCCGGCCGGCGGCGGGCGACAGGCGCATTGATTCGCAGGAGCGGCCTTTTCGCCGCGGGGATCCCCCAGGGCGGCGCTGATTACCCTCGAGCTTGAAGAATCAACCCAGCCAGCGCATGGCGCCGAACACGGCAAAACTGATGAGCACGGCAGTCAAGGTCCGGTTCGTCTTCCAGGCGATCAATCCGGCCACGAGCGTGCCGACCAGGTAAGGGTTGGCCAGCGATAAATGCGTGGCGCCGCCGGGAGCAATCGCTTCGGGCACGATGATGGCCGACAGCACGGCCACAGGCACGTGGCCGAGCACCCTCACAACGAAGGGCGAAAAGCGGATCTTCTGGCCAAAGACGATGAAACTGGCGCGCACCAGGTACGTGGCCACGAACATGCCAAGGATGGCGGCCCACAACGTTGCGCTCATACAGCCTCCTCGGCAGCCTGCCGTTGCGACCGGCAATCCAGCAGTACCCCAACGGCGACTCCGGCCAGCGCGGCCAGCATCAACCCCAGTTTGTACGGCAACCCCTGCGCCAGCCAACCCACGCAGCCGGCGCTCGCCGCCACCGCCAATGGGGCCAGGGCCTTGAGCTGCGGCGCCACGATCGCGGCAAAGGTGGCGATCATGGCGAAATCCAGGCCGAGCGTGGCCACGCCGGGAATCTGGTTGCCCAGGTATGCGCCGACGGCCGTCCAGGCTATCCAGTTCAGATAAAAAGGAATGACCGAACCCAGGTAATAGGGCAAGGCGCCTTGCCCGTCGGAGGACTGCAGCCGCCGCTCGAATACCGCAAAACATTCGTCGGTCAGCCAGAAAGCGCTCAGCATCCGCCACGGCAACGGCCAGTCCTTCATCGCCGGCTGGACTGTCGCGCTGTACAGCGCATGGCGCAAATTGACCACGAATGTCGTCAGCCAGATCACCGGCAGGGCGGCTCCGCCGCTGATCAGATTGATCGAAATGAACTGCGCGGACCCGGCGAAGACGATGACCGAAAGCGCTAGCGCGGCTTCCGGAGGCAGACCGGATGAGACGACGAGGGTGCCGAAAATGACGGCAAACGGCGTCGTTCCTATGATGAGAGGAATCGTGTCGCGCAGACCGGCCAAGGCAGCAGTGGAATTACTGGGCAGCATTGGAAGAAGATAGCAAAAAATGCCAAAACACTGTTGTTCTCTTTCTTCTGAGGACGAAGAAGCGGAGCGTTGTCGAAGTCGCGGAACGAAAATGGTTGTCGGTGTGTCTTCTGCAAGCAGAAGCTGTTTTTCTTACGATTATAACTTCCCGCCTCTTACGTAGCAGCAACAAGACAAAAATGAACCAGCATCCATCCTGCCAATAAATTGAACTATCATAGCTTCCGCATGAAATTTAGCTATCTATTATCTGGAGATTGTCATGGTCGTCGTGCCGCGCCCGCTTATTTTTTTGCCACTTTTCCTCCTGGCCGCCTGTTCTCCCGAAAAGCCGGCAGCACAACGCCCGGTGCCTGAAGTCAGCGTGCTTGCCGTCACGACGAAAACGATCCCGTATTCTGCGACCTTCGTAGCCCAGACCGAAAGTTCCCGGCAGGTGGATATCGTCGCGCGCGTGGCGGGCTTCCTGGACCGCATCGCCTATGCCGAAGGCGACATCGTCAAGGACGGGCAGGTTCTGTTCCAGATCGACCCCAAACCCTTTAAAGCCCAGCTTGAATCTGCGCAGGGCGAGCTTGGAGCGCAGAAGGCGCGCCTGAATACGGCAACGGCCACGTATCGGCGGGTCAAACCGCTGGCGGACCAGAATGCCTTGTCGCAGGCGGATCTCGACAAAGCCACCGGAGAACTGGAGGCGGCCAACGCGGCTGTTTTTTCCGCCGGCGCCAAAGTGCGCGAAGCCGAATTGAACCTGGGCTACACGACTGTCCGCTCGCCGGTGAATGGTGTGGCCGGAAGGGCTTTGCAGCGCGAGGGCGCCTATGTGGGCGCGGCCGTGGAGAACGCCAAACTGACCTACGTTGCAGTCCTCGATCCGATCTGGGTCACGTTCAGCGTTTCGCAGAACCAATTGGCCCAGATGCGGGAGATGACCGAGAAGAAACTCCTGACGGTGCCGGATAACAATCAGTTTGACGTCGAGCTGAGCCTGCCGGGAGACAAGGTTTATCCGTACCACGGCAAGATCAACTTCGCCGATCCGTCGTTCAGCGAGGATACCGGGTCGTTCATGGTCCGCGCTTCGCTCCCGAACCCGAAGAAGGAGTTGCGCCCCGGCATGTTCGTTTCGGCCAAATTGCTCGGCGCTACCCGTCCCAATGCGGTTGTCGTTCCGCAGCTGGCGGTGCAGCAGGGCGCCAAGGGGCATTTCGTGCTGCTGGCGAACGCGCAGGACAAAGTGGAGATACGGCCGATCACGCTCGGAGGGTATGTCAATGACAAGGAAATCGCCGTGGATCAGGGGCTGCAGGCCGGTGAGCGGCTGATTGTCGATGGCTTCACCCGTTTGGCGCCCGACATGCCGGTCAAACCCGTGCCGGCCGAACAGGCCAAGGAAGCGACAGCGCCGGCTGCTGCACCGTCAGCGGCGCCTGCCGCCGAGAAGAAATAAGGCGGGGACGATTCCATGTTTACCCACTTTTTCATTGCCCGGCCGATCCTCTCATCGGTCATTTCCCTGCTTATCGTGCTGGCCGGCCTGGTGTCGATGGCGGTCGCCCCGATCGAGCAATATCCCGACATGGCGCCGCCCCAGATCCAGGTGACGGCGCGCTATCCCGGCGCCACGGCGGACGTCATCGCCAACACCGTGGCTGCACCGCTCGAAACGCAGATCAACGGCGTCGATAACCTGCTGTACTTCCAGTCGGCCAGTTCTTCGAGCGGCAACGTGACGATCAACGTCTACTTCACGCCGGGCAGCGATCCGGACATCAACCAGGTGAACGTGCAGAACCGTGTCAGCCAGGCCCAGTCGCAGCTGCCGGAAGCCGTGGTTCAGCAGGGCATCACGGTCGACAAGAAGTCGTCCAGCATCATGATGGTCTTTTCCGTCTATTCGCCGGACAACAGCTACGACACGACTTTCATCGACAACTACACGAACCTCAACGTTCTGGAGGAACTCAAGCGCATCCCAGGCGCCAACCGCGCCAGCGTCTTCGGCCTACCGGACATCGCCATGCGCATCTGGCTCCGGCCCGACCGCATGGCCGAACTCGGCGTGACCGTCAACGAGGTCAGCAAGGCCGTCCAAAGCCAGAACCAGACTTTCGGCATCGGCCAGCTCGGCGCCGAACCGATGCTGCCGGACGTTCAGCAATCCTTCGTCGTCACCGCCCAGGGCCTGCTCACCAAGCCCGAGGAGTTCGAAAACATCATCGTCCGCGCGGCGCAGCAGGGGTCAGCCATCGTCCGCCTGAAGGACATCGGCCGCGTTGAAATGGCCAAGCGTGACTACAGCACGCTGGGAAGGATCAATGGCGTGACGGGCACCTCGGTGGCGATTTACCAGCAGTCCGGGGCGAATGCCGTCGAGACCGCCAAGGCCGTGCGCGCGAGGCTAGAAGAACTGAAGCGTTCCTTCCCGCCCGGGCTCGACTACCGGATCGTGCTCGACACCAGCCTGTTCACCATCAACTCGATCGAAAAGGTGGTTCATACCTTCTTCGAAGCCGTGGTGCTGGTCGTGCTGGTGGTCTTCGTTTTCCTGCAGACGCTGCGCGCCACGGTCATCCCGATCCTGGCCGTGCCGGTGTCGATCGTCGGCACTTTCGTCGGCATGCATCTCTTCGGCTTTTCGATCAACATGCTGACCATGTTCGGCATGATCCTGGCCATCGGCCTCGTGGTCGACGACGCGATCGTCGTCGTAGAAACCGTCGAGGCCAACATGACCAAGAAAAAACTGCCGGCCTTCGAGGCTGCCAAGGAGGCGATGACCGAAATCGCCGGGGCGCTGATTTCGATCGTGCTGGTGCTGCTGGCGGTGTTCCTGCCGGTGGCCTTTCTCGGCGGCGTCACCGGTACGCTGTACAAGCAGTTCGCAGTCACCATCGCCATTTCGATGGTCATTTCCGGCATCATGGCGCTGACCCTGTCGCCGGCCATGGCCGCCATCATCCTGAAAGCCAACCACGGCGAGAAGAAAGGCTTCTTCCGCTGGTTCGAAAACCGCTTCGAAAGCATTCGCCAGGGCTACATCGGCGGTGTCGGCAGAATGATCAACAACCCGATCAAGGGCGGCATCGCCTTCATTGCCGTGCTGGTGGGCATCCTGGCCATGTTCCGCGTTCTTCCGTCGAGCTTCGTTCCCGACGAAGACCAGGGATATTTCTTCGTGGCCATCGTTGCGCCCGATGCCGCGAGCCAGAGCGTCGTCAGCCAGCTGACCCGCCAGGCCGAAGCGATCATCGCCAAGGACCCGGCGGTGCAGGACGTCGCCACCGTCAATGGCTACAACCTCATCGACGGCCAGATCCAGAATAACGCAGGCGTCATGTTCGTGTCGCTCAAGCCGTTCGAGGAGCGCAAGGATCCGTCGATGCTTTCCTTCGCCGTGCTGTCGCGGCTGAACGCCGCCTTCGCCGGGCTGCGCGGCGGTTTCGTCTTTGCCCTGAACCCGCCTTCGATTCCCGGCATGGGAACTACCGGCGGTTTCGAGTTCTATTTGCAGAACCGCGCCGGAACCAGTGTCGCGGCGACGCAGGCAAAATTGCAGGAATTCCTGAACAAGGCTCACCAGCGGCCGGAACTACAGGGTGTCAGCAGCACTTTCCGCTCCACTTCGCAGCAGCTCTTCGTCGATCTCGACCGGAGCAAAGCTGAACTCCTCGGCATCCCCGTTTCGGACGTGTTCCAGACGATGCAGGCGTATTTCGGCTCGCAGATCGCCGGCCAGTTCAGCCAGTACAGCCGTGTCTGGTGGGTGATGCTGCAGGCCGATGCGGATTACCGCGCCCGGCCCGAGGATTTCTCCAAGGTGTACCTGCGTTCGAGCAACGGTTCGATGGTGCCCCTGTCTACGTTGATTACATTGCACTACCTGCCGGCGTCGAAGCTCGTCACCCGTTTCAACGGTTTTCCGTCCGCCAAGATAACCGGCAATCCGGCAGAGGGCTACAGCTCCGGCCAGGCCATGCAGGCGATGGAGTCGGTGGCCAACGAGGTGCTCGGCACCGATAGCGGCTTTACCTATGCCTGGGCGGGGCAGGCGCTGCAGGAAAAGGCGTCGGGCAGTACATCTTCACTGGCCTTTATTTTCGGCATCATTGTCGTTTTCCTGCTGCTTGCGGCGCAGTTCGAAAAGTGGACGCTGCCGGTCGCCGTGGTGCTGACCGTGCCGTTTGCCATTCTCGGCGCGCTGCTGCTGACCTGGGCACTGGGGCTGGAGAACGATGTTTACTTCCAGGTTGGTCTGGTGACGCTGGTAGGCTTGTCCGCGAAAAACGCCATTCTGATCGTCGAGTTCGCCATCGAGCGCGTGCACCAGGGCATGGCCATCCGCGAGGCTGCGATCGAAGCCGCCGGATTGCGCCTGCGCGCGATTACGATGACATCGTTCGCCTTCATCCTCGGCTGCGTGCCGCTGGCCACCGCCACCGGCCCGGGGGCCAACAGCCTGCGCGCTATCGGTACGGGGGTCATCGGCGGCATGCTGATATCGACGCTGGTGGCCACCTTCTTCGTGCCACTGTTCTTCTTCCTGCTGGAAACCTGGAGCGCGCGCCGCGCGGCCAAGTCGGGTGCCGGGAATGAAGAGAGCCACGCGGCCAAGGAAGGGGAACGATAACATGCTGCCGACCATGAAAAAAATCAGAACGCCGCTGATCGCGGCCGCGCTCGCCGTAACCCTTGCGGGCTGTACCGTAGGTCCCGACTATGTCCGCCCGCAATTCGACATGCCGGCCGGCTGGCGCATCGGCTATTCGCAGGCGGCAGAACTCACGAACCTGCGCTGGTGGGAGCAGTTCCACGATCCGGTTCTCGATCAGATGGTCGAGACGGCGCTGCATCAAAGCCTGGATGTCCGAATGGCCGCCGCGCGCGTCGATCAATTCCTGGGGCAACTGACGACGACCAGGTCGCAGTTTTTCCCGCAGATCGGCTATGGGCTCGACGTCAGCCGCAACCGGACCTCCGAGGTCGGCACGACGCCGCTGCCGGCGGGCACGGATCCCTGGTACAAGCTGTATCAGGGGACGATCAGCGCTGATTGGCAGATCGATCTTTTCGGGCGCGTGCGTCGGCAGAGTGAAGCCGCGCAGGCCCGTGTCTATGCCAGCGAGCAAGGACGGCGCGGTACCCTGCTGACCGTGGTGTCCGGCGTGGCATCGGGCTACATCACGCTACGCGCCCTGGATCGCCAACTCGAAATCGCACGCGCCACCGCGGAAAACTACGCGGGAACGCTGCGCATCTTCAGGCTGCGTTTCCAGGGCGGCGTCGTATCGCAGGTGGAACTCGCGCAGGTGGAGTCGCAGTATCAGCAGGCCAGGCTGGCCATCCCGCAGTTCGAGCAGCAGATCGCGGCGCAGGAGAATCTGCTGTCGGTGCTGCTCGGCCAGCCGCCGGGGCCGATCCCGCGCGGAAAGACCATCGAAGAGCTTGCCGTGCCGGATATCCCGCCTGGGTTGCCTTCCTCGTTGATCGAGCGCCGTCCTGACGTGCTGCAGGCTGAGCAGAATTTGGTCGCGGCGAATGCCAATATCGGTGTGGCGCGCTCGCTTTATTTTCCGACGATCTCGCTGACCGGTATGCTGGGTTCGCTTAGCACCGCTGCCGCCGATTTCCTGACCGGGCCGGCCAGGATCGCTACCCTCGCAGCAGGGATCGCCGGTCCCATTTTCACTTTCGGCAACATCGAGGGGCAGGTGCATTCCGCCGAGGCCGGCGAGCGCGAAGCGATTGCCAACTATCAGCTGACGATTCTCAATGCGTTGCGCGATACCAACGATTCTCTCACCGGCTCCCAGAAAACGGCCGAGGCGCTCATTGCGCAGTTGGCGCGCGTCAAGGCGCTACGCGAATACGCCAGGCTGTCACGGCTGCGTTTCGAGAACGGCTCGGCCAGTTATCTCGAAGTGCTGTATGCCGATAATGAAGCGTTCTCGGGAGAACTGGCGGCTGTTGGCGCGACATCCGACCGCCTGGTTCAGTTGGTCAACGTCTACCGTGCATTGGGTGGCGGCTGGGTGGACGAGGCGGATACGATGACGGCGGCGGATGGCAAATCGCAGCTCACTGCCAGCGGAAATCCGGATGGGACAAACGAGACGGGCCGCTGAACGGCTCCGATCGGGTTAGCCAGGCGCGGCCGGACATCGAACGATATTCGGCCGCGCTGTTTTTCCAGCCTATTCCTGCAGGTCGTATTTCTTGATCTTGCGGTAAAGCGTTGCTATTCCTATCGACAGCTCGCTTGCCGCTTTCTTCTTGCCGTTCAAATCCCAGCCGTTGCGCTGCAGCGCTTCCCTGATGACATCTCTTTCCGCGCTCTTGCCCAGCCGCTGCGGAAGAAGCGCCTTCGGAGCTGACTCCGCCGCAATTTTCTCGCCGGAGGATTTTGCGTGTGAAACCGCCTTGAGCATCGCCGGTGGAAGGTGGCCGGCATTGAGCGTCCGCGCATTTCCCTGCATGACGAACATATACTCGATCGCATTGCACAATTCGCGAACGTTGCCGGGCCAGTCATAGAAGTAGAGCATGTTGGCCACATCGTCGCCGATTTTCTGCCTGGGGCGCGCATAGGCGTCGGCAAATTCGTCGGCAAAATGCTGTGCCAAGTCGGCGATGTCTTCGCGCCGTTCACGCAACGGCGGCAGGAAGAGCGGTACGACATTGAGCCGATAGAACAGGTCCTCGCGAAACAGGCGCTGCTGCACCAACTCCGTAATATCCTTGTTGGTGGCTGCGATGATCCGCACGTTGATCTGGATGACCTGATTCGAGCCGATCCGCGTTATCGCGCGTTCCTGGAGCACACGCAGCAGCTTGGCCTGTAGATGAACCGGCATGTCGCCGATTTCGTCCAGAAAAATGGTTCCTCCGTGCGCCTGTTCGAACTTGCCGATGCGCCCTTTGGGGTCGGCGCCGCTGAAAGCCCCTTTGACGTATCCGAACAATTCACTTTCCAGCAGCGTTTCAGGGATCGCTGCGCAGTTTATGGTGACAAACGGCGCATCTTTGCGCGAACTGTTCTGGTGGATGGAAAACGCCACGACCTCCTTGCCGGAACCGCTTTCCCCGGTAATCAATACGCTGGCGCTGCTGGTCGCAATCTTTTCGATGGTGGCCCGCAAAGACTGTATTCTGACCGAGCGCCCGATGAGGCGGACCGGATTGGGCGCATCGGAAGAAATATCGAGGCTTTGCGGCAAAAGGTCCCGGGCGTCCTGGAAAACGATCATCGTGATGTCGCTGCCTTCGAGTGACGACAGTTCGATTTTTTTGCACAAGGCATGCAGGCGGGTGCCGTTCAAGTCGATGAATGCCTCCTCGGAGTCATACACGATATCGCCCGTCATCTCGACCGTGATCTTCTGGCCCGTTATCCCCTGTTCGCAATCCAGCATTCTCGCAGCCGACAGATTGGCATGCCAGATCGTGCCGCTTCTATCAATGGCGATTACGCCGCGATCCATGACCTCGATCAGTTTACGGAACGCATTGGCCATCTCCTGGGCATGTTGCCGCTTCACGTACTCATACACTTTGCCGGCTATCAGCAGGGCAATCTGTTCGATGAAGCTGATGAATTTCTCGATCTGCGCCAGCAGACTCTCGCGCTGCTCCACCGTCGAACAGATGATCCCGATGACACCGATGACTTTTCCATCGAGAAAAATCGGGGCTGCCAGATCCAGCATTTCGGTGCACGAAAAACGTTTCTCGCAGTGCACGCAAATCGGGCTTTCCGCCGGGCTATCGATCAGGGTGGTTTTGCCCGACAGCATGGTGTGCCGATAGACGTAGCCCTGATCGGCCATGTTTTCGTTCAGCAGATGGCGAAATTCGCCGCTGCCGGCCACCCGTATCATGAATTCGTCCACGATCTCGACGTCGGTGCCCGTCATGCCGCTGATGGCATCTGCGTACTGGCAGACATCCTGCTGAATACTTGCCAAAACCGATGCCACGAATACCTCCTATGAATGTGTCAGTGAAATTATCATATTGATAATTTCGCAATCTTCCAAGCCTGTATAGAGCGGCAACTCATTGTACACAAATGGAAGTATCAGTAGTTATCACTTATCAGGATTATTATCAATAAACAAAAGCATCCGCTGCCGACGCATCGGCGCCAAAGCCGCCATTCGTCTTTTATATTTCCATAGTGCTCTGTTTTTATTGATAAAAACTCGGTAGCCAAGATTTTTTGCGAATTGGCACATCTTTTGCGAAGAACACCCCAGTCAGCTGCGCAACGATAAGCACACCGCTTACCGCTACCCCAGATCAGGAGAGAATAAATATGTCAGAAGAACTAAAGATATTCATCAACAACACGCGGTTTTTCGATAAACCCTCGACTGCCACGGAGCACTTCACCCATGCCGAATTGAGCAAGGCATTGAACTTTCACCGCTCCATGCCGGGCTATGCGCCGACCCCGTTGGCCAGTCTGCCCAAGCTGTCGAGCAGACTGGGAATCAAAAGCTTGTGCGTCAAGGACGAATCCAAGCGCTTTGGCCTGAAAGCCTTCAAAGTTCTCGGCGGCGCGTACGCCATGGGCCGCCATATTGCGGAACTGATGGGCGAGGACATCGCCAATCTTCCCTTCGACGTGATTACCAGCGACAAAATCCGCAAGGCGGTCGGCGAGGTGGTTTTTGCCACCACGACCGATGGCAATCACGGCCGCGGCGTTGCCTGGACAGCCCGGCAGTTGAAACAGAAATCTGTCGTTTACATGCCGAAAGGATCGTCGCAGGAACGTCTTGAGGCGATTCGTAGCGAGGGCGCGGAAGCCGCCATCGTCGATATGAATTATGACGAGGCGGTGCGCATGACCGCCGAGCGCGCGGCAAAGAACGGCTGGCTTGTCGTTCAGGACACGGCATGGGATGGCTACGAGAAGATTCCGCTGTGGATCATGCAGGGCTACGGCACGCTGATGCTGGAAGCCTTGCAGCAACTTCACGAAGTGCCGCCGACTCACATCTTCATCCAGGCGGGAGTGGGGTCGCTGGCCGGTGCCGTGCAGGGCCTCGTCACCGAGACCTACGGAGCTTCCCGTCCCAAGGTCGTCGTTGCCGAAGCCAGGGCAGCCGATTGCCTGTACCGCTCGGCCTTGTTCCAGGAGGGGACTCCCGTCGCCGTCGGCGGCGATCATGCCACAGTCATGGCAGGGCTGGCCTGCGGCGAAGCCAACACCATCGGCTGGAAGATCCTGCGCGACTACTCGCATGCCTTCGTTTCCTGCCCCGACTACGTGGCTACCCGCGGCATGCGCATTCTCGGCAACCCCCTGCCGGAAGATCCCAGCGTCGTTTCCGGAGAATCCGGCGCCGTAACCACCGGACTTCTCTCGATTCTGATGCAGTCCCCTGCCATGGCTGAAATGCGCCATGCGCTGGGGCTCGACGCCGAATCCCGAGTCCTGGTCGTCAGCACGGAAGGGGATACCGACCCGCAGCGCTACCTCGATATCGTGTGGGACGGCGAGATCGCCAGCTACGGAAAATTCTAGGAAGAATACCCGGGTATTCATAACGAATAAATTTACATGCACTACCACAGGAGGCCACGATGTTCGATGAGAAAAGAAACCAGGAAATAATCGAGAACTGCCAGACGTTGATTCATGACAAAAGCTACTCCGGCCAGGAAGGCGCGGTCGTCGCCTCCATCGAAAAGATCATGAAGCACTATGGTTTCGACGAAATCAACGTCGACAAATACGGCAACATCGTCGGCGGAATCGTCGGCAAGCGCCCAGGGAAAACCATCGTCTTCGACGGGCACATCGATACTGTTCCCTACAATGAGGAAAAGTGGTCGCAGGATCCTCTGGGCGGCAAGGTCGTCGACGGCAGGATCTACGGGCGCGGCACGACGGACATGAAAGGCTCCGTTTCAGCCATGATCACGGCGGCAGGCTTTTTCGCCCAGGACAGGCAGCGCGACTTCGCCGGAAAAATCTATATCGCCTGCGTGGTGCACGAAGAATGTTTCGAGGGCATTGCTGCACGCCTGGTCAGCGAAAAATACAAACCGGACTATGTCGTGATCGGCGAGGCATCCGAGCTCAATCTCAAGATCGGCCAGCGCGGACGCGCGGAAATTGTCGTGGAAACGTATGGCAAACCCGCGCACTCGGCCAATCCGGATGCAGGCATCAACGCCGTTTACAAAATGGCCGGACTCATCGAGAACATCCGCAAGCTCGAGCCTTCTCGGCATCCGGTACTCGGCAAGGGAATTCTCGAACTCACCGACATCAAATCCTCGCCTTACCCGGGAGCATCCGTCGTTCCCGATTACTGCCGCGCGACCTACGATCGCCGTCTTCTGGTGAATGAAACACACGAATCCGTTCTTGCGCCTCTGGAACAGATCGTGGGCCTGATGGAACGGGATGATCCGGATTTCAAGGCGAAGGTCTCCTATGCCTCCGGGCGCGAAGATTGCCACACCGGCGCGGTCATCGAAGGCGAGCGTTTCTTCCCCGGCTGGGTTTTCGACAAGGACGACGAATTCGTCAAACTGGCCCTGGCTGGAATTCGCAGCGCCGGAATCGAACCGACCATCACGCAATATTCATTCTGCACAAACGGCAGCCACTATGCGGGCGAGGCGGGCATTCGCACCGTAGGCTTTGGCCCCTCACGGGAAAACCTGGCGCACACCATCGACGAATACATCGAGATCGAGCAGTTGATCGGCGCTGCAAGAGGCTACTACGGAATCATGCGCAGCGTTTGCAGTGAAGGCTGAAGAATCCCTAAAAATCAGTTCATTTCATTTGCATAAAAGAGCCATGCCCGCTGGAGTGGATTCGCTCCGGCGGGGCATGCCAAAAGAAACGGAATTTTTGTGGAGGCGTAAAAATGAAAACTATTTTTAAAAACGGCCTGGTCATCGACGGCACAGGCAAACCCGGCTTCATCGCCGATGTCCTGGTTGAAGACGGCAGCATCGCCGGTATCGGCAACTACGATGCCGGTCTCAACGACCAGGTCTTCGACGCAACCGACAGGATCGTGTGCCCCGGCTTCATCGATACGCACACGCACTCCGACCTGGCCGCCATCGTCGATCCGGCGCTGTCGGCCAAGATTCGCCAGGGCATCACTACCGAACTCCTGGGGCAGGACGGGGTGGCGCTCGCTCCGCTTCCCGAGAAATATATTCCCGCCTGGCGCAAGAACATTGCCGGGTTGGATGGCGACACCGACAAGATCGATTGGCAGTACAAGAATACCGAAGGGTATCTGCAGCTTCTCGAATCCGGCCGTCCGGCCACCAATCTGGCCTATCTGGTTCCCCACGGCAACGTGCGCATGGAAGCCATGGGGCTGGACGGGCGCAAGGCAACCAGGGAAGAAGTCGCGCTCATGTGTGAAATCCTGGAGCGCGAACTCAAGGCCGGCGCTTTCGGCTTCTCGACCGGACTGATCTACATGCCGTGCGCTTTTGCCGATACCCACGAGATGATCGAGCTGTGCAAAGTCACGGCTAAGTACGACGGCATTTTCGTCGTGCACCAGCGCAGCGAGGCGGACGACATCCTGGCTTCGACCAAGGAACTGCTCGACGTCGCCCGCGCCTCCGGCGTGCATCTGCACATTTCGCACATGAAGGTCTGCGGCAAGAAAAACTGGCCGCTGATCGGGCCGATGCTGGCGATGCTGGAAGCCGCCCAGAAAGAAGGGATCGCCATCTCCTTCGACCAGTATCCCTATGTCGCGGGCAGCACGATGCTGGGGGTCATCCTTCCGCCCTGGGTTCACGCCGGCGGGACCGACAAGCTGCTGGAGCGCCTGTCCTCCCCCGAGCTGCGCAAGAAGATGATCGAGGATATCGAGAAAGGCATTCCCGGCTGGGACAATTTCATCGATTTCGCCGGTCTCGACCAGATCTTCATCACCAGCGTCAAGACAGAGAAGAACGCCAACTGCATCGGTCTCAACCTCGTGCAGCTCGGCGAATTGCGCGGCAAGGATCCGTACAACGCCACGTTCGACCTGCTGTTCGAAGAGGACAACGCCGTTGGCATGTTCGATTTTTACGGCACGGAGGAACACGTCATCCGCTTCCTCTGCCGGCCGGAGCAGAACGTCTGCACCGACGGGCTGATGGGCAAGGGCAAGCCGCACCCCCGGGTTTTCGGCGCTTTTCCGCGCGTTCTCGGCAAGTACGTCCGGGAAGAAAAATGCCTCTCCTGGGAAGAAGCCATCCGCAAGATGACCGGCAAGCCCGCC
>JAVBSG010000096.1:0-69863 GCA_031547245.1 Propionivibrio sp. | reverse complement strand
AACACGTTCTTTGCCAGATCGATGCCAATCGTCGTAAGCTTCATCTCGGTCGCCTCTCTCGGTCAGTGGGAATTTCCATTCGCCACACTTTGGCACTCAGATGCCGTTTCGGGTAGGGGCGACCATCCCATTACGCCCTAGCCGTCCGAGACGCGTTTGCGGGCTACCTGTCGCCGCCGGACGTGTTCACCGTCGTTTTCGTCGTGCGGGCCGGCTTCGACCTGCGCGGATGTTTCCTGCATCGTTGAACATATCTGCTCGACCCGCCTGATGGTCTCCAGCGCCGATTTAAGTTCCGCGATACCGATGTCTTTTTCGAAGCTGTTTTGCATGCGGTCGAGCGTGCGTATGACCTGCATGGCGATTTTCTTGCCCTCCGGCTTAAGCGCCAATTGGTAGCCACGGGCATCCCGTGGATCGATCTTGCGCCCCAGGAAACCCTTGGCCTCCAGGGAAGAGACGCAATGGCTGATGTTGCCGCGGGTGGTGGAGAACGTTTCTGCCAGACGCGACGGATTGATCGTCAATGGTTTCTCGAAAAGGAGCGATACCAGGATCAGTCCTTCGAGAAAACCTACCTTGCCGTGGGCCTCGATAGCGAAGAGTTGCGCCAACTGACTCTCGAACCGGCGGGCTGCCCAGCTGATTTCAAAGAGGGGGCTTTGCCTGAGAAAGGTCTTTATTTTCATGACATTAGTATGTAAACAATTTCACTGCTCAACTATTTACTTCAATTCTAACTCTAGATGGACAGCGAAAAGCACAAACCGGATCATTCCAAAAATACAAATAAAGGGTTGCGCGGTCGAATCGCGTGCGGTCCGGGCTCCGGAACCCGGCCGGCTACGCGGTATGTCCCGTCTCCTGCGCTCCGCGCACCTTCGGGTTTTGCTTTGCCCACCGATTCGATCGGCGTTCTCCCGATACATGAATTGCCTTGCCCTGAAGGCGACGGTATTCCATGAGTCCGGATTGCCGGCGAGGCGTGCAGCGAAGTATTGCAGCAGACAGTTTCCAGAAAAGAAAGAGAAAGGTAAATCATGGTTGAAAGTTTTCACGAGCTTGCGAGGCAAGCGATGGCAGGAAAAACGCTGACACGCGAGCAGTCGCTCGCCGTCCTCGCGGTGGATGACTATCGGGTTCCCGCGCTGGTCGACGCCGCCTGGCAAGTCCGCTACCGTTTCCACGGCAAGCGCGTGACCGTGCAGGTTCTCAGCAACGCGAAGAGCGGTCTTTGTTCGGAGGATTGCCACTATTGCGCGCAGTCGAGCGTCTCGCAGGCTGACGTTGCCTGTTATCCGCTCAAACCCTACGATTCCCTCGTGGACGAAGCCAGGGCCGCCCATCGGCAAGCGGCGGACCGTTTCTGCATGGGCTTGAGCGGGCGGGTACTGAACCGCTACGAGGTGGGGAAGCTTTGCGACGCCATCAAGACGATCAAGACGGAAACGGAGTTGCCCATCTGTTGCTCGCTGGGTTTCCTGACCCTTGAACAAGCGCGGCAACTGCGCGCCGCCGGGCTGGATCGCGTCAACCACAACCTGAATACCAGCGAGCGATACTATCCCTCGATCTGCACCACCCATACCTTCGCCGACCGCATCCGCACACTGGACATCTGCCGCGAGGCCGGCCTGGAAATCTGCTCGGGAGGAATCGTCGGCCAGGGGGAGAGCGATGAGGACATCGCTGACATGCTGCTGGCCTTGCGGCGTTACAGTCCCGAGGCGCTGCCCGTCAACTTCCTGATTCCGGTGGCGAAGACCCCCTTCGCCGAAATGAAGAATCAACTGACGCCCTGGCGCTGCCTCAAGATTCTGGCCCTGGCCCGCCTGCTGCATCCGCGCGCGGAAATCCGCGCTGCCGGCGGGCGCGAATACCATTTGCGCAGCCTGCAGCCCATGGCGCTGCTGCTGGCGGATTCGATCTTTGTAAACGGCTATCTGACGGAAGAAGGGCAGGCGCAGGACGAAGCCATCGGCATGATCCGGGATCTGGGTTTCGAGATGAGCACCGAACACTCGCCTGCCGCCGCCGATGAATGCGCTTGATTCGCTTGCTGCCCGGCTGCCCCGTCTAGACAATGAGGGCTTGCGCCGGCGGACGCTGGCGACGCCGGGCACCGGCGGCAGGATCAGGCTGGAGGATGGCCGCACGCTGTTGAATTTTTCCAGCAACGACTACCTTGATCTGGCCAGGGATCCGGAGGTCATCCGCCGGTCGGTGGTCGCCGTGGAAGAGTGGGGCTGCGGAGCCACGGCCTCCCGGCTGATGGCGGGTTCGCTGGACTTGCACGAAGAGCTGGAATTGTCGCTCGCCCGTATGGTTGGTGGCGAAGGCCAGGCGGCTCTGGTCTTCAGCAGCGGTTTCGGCATGAATGTCGGCATCCTGTCGGCCATTGCCGGGCGGGACGATGTCGTTTTCGCGGACCGCCTGAGCCACGCCAGCCTGATCGACGGCATCCGCTTGAGCGGCGCTGCCTTGAAACGGTTCGCGCATAATGACCTCGACATGCTGGAAAAGCAGCTTCGCGCCACTGTATGCCGAAGGCATCGGATCGTCGTCTGCGAATCGGTTTACAGCATGGACGGAGACTTGGCGCCGTTGGCTGAATTGCGCTGCCTCGCGGACGAGTACGAAGCCGTATTGCTGACGGACGAGGCGCATGCCGTCGGAGTTTTCGGCCAGGGGGGCGGACTGAGCAGGCAATTGGGGCGGGCAGCCGCCGCCGATCTGACGGTCGGCACATTGGGCAAGGCACTGGGGGGAATCGGCGGTTTCGCCGTCTGCGACCCGCAAATCCGCGAATGCCTGGTCAACAGCGCCCGCAGTTTCATTTACGCCACGGCACTGCCGCCGGGCTGTGCCGCCTCCGCGCTGGGCGCCGTTGAACGGATCGAAAACGATCCGGCCATGGGCGAACGGCTGCTGAAGCGATCCAGGGCATTCCACCAGGCGTTGCGGATGGAGGGGCTGCATCTTCCCGAGTTCGGCTCGCAAATCATCCCGATACACGTGGGCGGCAATGAGCGGGCCGTCGCCATGGCATCGCAACTGCGCGCGCGCGGGATTCTCGCGACGGCCGTGCGTCCGCCGACGGTTCCGCAGGGCACGGCGCGCCTGCGGCTGTCGGTAACGCTGGCGCACTCGCCGGCGGATCTCGCCTGGGCTGCCGCGGAAATCGCCTCGGTAGCGCGCGGGATGGGAGCGATATGAGCGCTCCCGCGCCTCTGCTTTTCATCAGCGGCTGGGGCGCCACCCGCGAGATGTGGCTCCCCGTCGTGGAGCGCATGCCGGAAGCACAAGCCCATTTCCTGGATGGGCTGGATGACTGGCCGTCGGCGCTGTCGCGCATCCTGTCGGCCACCGAGCGGCAGCTCGTCCTAGTAGGGTGGTCGCTAGGCGCGCTGCTGGCGCTGAAGGCTGCCCATGAGTTTCCGGACAAGGTGGCCGCTCTGGTTCTTGTTTCCGCCATGCCGTACCTTGCCTATGGAACGGAAGCGGGCGACGGCACCGCGCGCATGCTGAAAACGATGCGGCTGCGTCTGGGCCGGAATGCGGCGGCGGTGCTGCAGGAATTCGCCGGGCAGTGCATGGCGCCGGATGGCGATGCCCGAATGCAGTCGCAGTTTTTGCAGCAGGCGCAAACCCATACGGCGGAACAACTTGCGGCGGGGCTCAAGTGCCTGGGGGCGCTCGACATGACGCGCCAACTCGAGGCAATGACGCTTCCCTGTGCGCTGCTGCACGGTTCGAAGGACCGGATCGTGCCGCTGAAGAGCGCCCGTTTGCTGGCCGCGGCCTTGCCCCATTCGCAACTGACGGTATTTGAAGAACGAGGGCACGCCCTTCCTTTCACTGTGCCGCACGAAATCGTGCAGCAAATCCGGAGCGTATTCCCATGAGCATACCGAGCACGCCACAGCCTACGCCGGTTCGAACCGGCCAGCGTTTCCCGGGATTCCCGAACGCCTTGTCGATAGACAAGGCAGTGCTGGCGCAAAATTTTTCCGCGGCGGCCGAACACTACGACGCCTGGGCGACTGCCCACCAGAAGATTGCCGGATCGCTTGCGCAACGGATTCCGGCGGGATTTTCGCCGGCGCGCACGGTCGACCTCGGCTGCGGCACGGGTCTGTTGAGCGCGCAACTGCTCCGGCGTTATCCGCGTTCCACTTTGCTTGGCATCGATATAGCCGAAGGCATGGTGGAATACTGCCGCCGCCGCTTCATGGCCGCCACGGCCGCCAGTTTCGTCCGCGGCGATGTGGAAAGCCGGAGTTTTCTTGCGCCGGGAGTGTCATTGGTTGCTTCCAGTTGCGTCTCCCAGTGGTTCAGCCGTCCCGCCGAAACGTTTCGCCTTTGGGCGGAATGCCTGGCGCCCGGCGGCGTCATGGCGCTGGCTTCCCTGGTGCGCGGCTCCTTCCACGAGTTGGAGAGCGCCAGCCGCGAAGCCTTGCGGCGCGGCTTTCGCGGCCTTCGCCTGCCTCCCCGCGAGGCACTGCCCGAGTTGGTGCAATCCGCACCATGCGGACTGCGGCTCATCTCCTGCGATGAGGAGAGCCTGAGCGTCTACTACGATTCCCCAGGCGAAGCGCTCCGCTCGTTCCAACAGATCGGCGCGGTATTCCACAACCAGCCGGATCACGAAGTTCTCAAGCCCGGAGAAACCCGGCGCCTGCTGGCCTGCTACGGGCGGGAGGCTTCCGTCGACGGCAGAGTGCCGGTCACCTACCGTGTTCAGTATCTCGTTGCGGAGAAAACCTGGTGATCACAGGCATCTTCGTGACCGGCACTGGCACGGATGTCGGCAAGACCGTGATTACCGCCGGTGTGCTGCGCTGGCTGCAGAAACGCACAGGTAACGCGATGGTCATGAAGCCGGTGCAGACCGGTGCAGAGATGCAGGCCGACGGCCGGATGCTGGCGCCGGACGTGGACTTCGTCCTGCGGGCCTGCGGCCTGAGCGTCGACCAAGAGATACTGGCGCATACCTCTCCCTACCTTTTCGCCCCGGCGTGTTCGCCGCATCTGGCGGCACAGCTGGCCGGCCGGGCCATCGGCATCGATAACATACTTGCAAGCGCCCAGTGGCTTGCGCGCCGGTACCGGTCGCTGGTCGTCGAAGGGGCGGGCGGCGTGCTCGTGCCGCTCAACGACGGAGAGTCGATGCTCGACCTCGTCCGCGCCCTGGATCTGCCGGTGTTGCTGGTGGGGGATTCCGGCCTGGGCGGCATCAACCACGTGCTGCTGTCTGTGGAAGCGCTGCGTCGACGCGATTGCCGGGTTCTCGGTGTCGTTCTCAGCGCCGTGCGCACAATTCCCCCCGATGAAGTTTACATTCACGACGACAACGCCCGGATGATCGCCCGCCTCGGCAAGGTCGCCGTGGCCCGCGTTCCGCATCTCGGTTCTCCGCCCCGTATGGAGCAGCTGGACGATGCCCTGGAATACGCCAATCTTCTGCAAGAGTTACTCACATGAACTACCGCGAATGGCATACCCGCGACACCGCCTGCCTTTGGCATCCCTACACCGAGATATCCTCTTTCGAGGAATCGCGGTTTCCCATCGTCGAACGCGCCGACGGATGCCGCCTCTATACGACCGACGGCCACGCGCTGCTCGACGGCATATCGTCCTGGTGGTGCGTCAACCTGGGGCATAGCCATCCCCGGCTGGTGCAGGCCATCCGCGACCAGGCAGGCCGTCTGCAGCACACCCTGCTTGGCGGCATGTCGCACCCGCCGGCCATCGAATTGGCCGAACGCCTCGTGCAGCTCGCACCGGACGGGCTCGGCCACGTGATGTTCGCTTCCGACGGTTCCTGCGCGGTGGAGGCGGCCCTCAAGATCGCCCTGCAGTATTGGCACAATCTGGGAGAAACGCGCCGCACACGCTTCATCTCGCTCACCGACGGCTACCACGGAGATACCTTGGGGGCCATTGGCGTCGGCTACGTGGAAGCTTTCCACCACCCGTTCCGCAATGTTGTGAATCCTGCGCTGTTCGCGGATTCGCCCGATTGCCACCGATGTTCCCGCCGGGGGCCGGCGAAAACCTGCGATGTCGAATGTTTTTCTTCCATGCGGGCGCTCGTCGAAGAGCATCACGCCGAATGCGCGGCGGTCATCGTCGAGCCCTTGTGCCAGGCTGCGGCGGGAATACGCATCTACCCGGCCGGCTATCTGCAGCGGCTGCGTGCGCTCTGCAACGAGTACGGGCTTCTGCTCATCGCCGACGAAGTCGCGGTGGGGTTCGGGCGTACCGGTTCGCTGTTCGCCTGCCAGCAGGCAGGGATCGTTCCCGACATCCTGGCGTTGGGCAAGGGGCTGACCGGCGGCATGCTGCCGATGAGCGCCACGCTGGTCAGCGATGCGATCTACGACAGTTTCCGCGCCGACGGCGAACGCCGCCGCACGTTTTTTCACGGCCATACCTTCTGCGGCAATCCCATCGCCAGCGCCGCGGCGCTGGCGGCGCTGGCGCTTTATGAAGAGGAAATGGCCGGCGAGAGCTTCACGCAACTGATGGCGCTGCTGGAGCAAGGAATGCGGCAGATCGCTATCCGGCTCGGCGACTTTTCGCCGCGCACCGTGGGCATGATCGCGGCGTTCGAGGTGGCCGAAGAAGCAGGAGGCGCGGCGCGGGCGCAGAGGATCGCGCAGCACGCCCTGACCTGCGGCCTGTACATCCGGCCGCTCGGTTCGGTCATCTACCTGTGGCCGCCTCTCAACACCCGTTCTGACGATCTGCTATACATGCTGGCGATTCTGGACCAGGCGGTAACGGCGACAGTGTGAATTGCCTCTGCCCGCCCTACGACGGATCGATTACGCTGTGCTCTTTTCGCTCGACCCGTGCGACGCGCGGCGCAGGCGGTCGGCGATGGCGGCCCAGGCCGGATCTTTCGGGATGGCTTCGACGAGGATGATGTCGTTGCCGGCGATATCAAGTTCGCGCAGCGCGCCATAGAGTCCGCGCGCATAACCCGCCGGGGTGTCCGGAAGATGGCACAGCGACTGGATCGCGGGCAATGGCGGAATGCTGCGCAGCAACAGGCCGCAACGCTTGTTTTCCTGCTGCAATGCTTCAATCTCGCGGGGCAGGTCGGCGGTATCCACCAGGTAGGTCGGCGTGCGGGGCGCATAGTGGGAGTCGAGCGAACCGGGAACACGGGGCGCTTCCGGCATTTTCATCGTCTCGGGCAGTTCGGGGAGCTTCCCTATGATATCGGCGATCTGCTCGGGGGTAATGTGCCCCGGCCGCAGCAGACGGGGCGGCATGCCGTCGCGCGAAAGGTCGATGATGGTCGACTCGATGCCGACGTTGCAGGGGCCGCCGTCCAGGACCATGGATACGGCATCCTGGAGTTCGTCGCGGACATGCGTGGCATCCGTCGGGCTGATGCGGCCGAACCGGTTGGCGGAGGGGGCGGCTATGCCGCACATGCCGTTGCGTCCGCCGCCGGCCTGGGCGTAGGCTCGCAGTAACTCGAGCGCCAGCGGGTGCGCCGGGATACGGATGCCGACGGTATCCTGTCCGCCGGTGACGGCACGGGGAACGGCCGGTGCGCGCTTCAGGATCAGGGTCAACGGTCCGGGCCAGAGGGCCTCGGCCAGATCCCAGGCATCCTGGGGAATATCGGCCGCCCACTGGTCGAGATGCCCGGAGCCGGGCAGGTGGACGATCAACGGGTGGTTGGGCGGCCGGCCCTTGGCGGCGAAAACCTTGGCGACGGCGGCCGGATTGGCGGCATCGGCGCCGAGGCCGTAGACCGTTTCGGTCGGGAAAGCGACGAGTTCGCCGGCCCGCAGCAGGCGGACGGCCAGGATCAGATCGGGACTCATGGTTACAGCGCCTTCATTGTGGCGATACCGGTGCCGGTGGGTCAGGGCAGATCCGGAAGCGCCTTGGACAGCACCTTTTGCGTCTGCTGTTGGCGGAATTCGCTCAGTTTCCCCGCTAGCGCCTCGTCGTTCAGCGCCAGCATGGCTATTGAGAACAGCGCGGCGTTCGTGGCGCCGGCTTCGCCGATGGCGAAGGTGGCCACCGGGATGCCGCCGGGCATCTGCACCATGGCGAGCAGCGAATCGAGCCCTTGCAGATGTTTGGAGGGCATCGGCACGGCCAGCACGGGCAACTGGGTCTTGGCGGCGAGCACGCCGGCCAGGTGGGCGGCGCCGCCGGCGGCGCCGATCAGGATTTTCATGCCGCGCTCTTGCGCGGTGGCGGCGTATTCGAGCGCGGCGTCCGGGGTGCGGTGCGCCGACAGCACCTTGGCCTCATAGGCCACGCCGAATTTCTTGAACGTCTCGGCGCAGGCGCGCATGACGGGCCAGTCGCTGTCCGATCCCATGACGATGCCGACGAGGGGTTTGTTCGACATGATTGAAGTCTCCATTGTCCAAAAGAGTGGTGAGGTCAGGCATTCAGAGTGCGTTCGGCGCTTTCCAGCGTGTTCGCCAGCAGCATGGTGATCGTCATCGGGCCGACGCCGCCGGGAACGGGGGTGATAAAAGAGGCCACTTCCTTGGCCGATTCGAAATCGACGTCGCCGCAGAGCTTGCCGTTCGGCAGGCGGTTGATGCCGACGTCGATGACGACGGCGCCGGGCTTGATCATGTCGCCGGTAATCATCTTCGGCTTGCCGATGGCGGCGACCAGAATATCGGCGCGCAGGCAGTGCGCCTTTAAGTCGCGCGTTTGCGAGTGGCATACCGTGACCGTGGCGCCGGCATGCATCAGCAGCATGGCCATGGGCTTGCCGACGATGTTCGAGCGCCCGACTATGACGGCTTCCTTGCCCTTGGGGGAAATTCCGGCTTCTTCAAAGAACTTCATCGCGCCGTAAGGCGTGCAGGGGATGAAACAGGGCTGGCCCTGCACCAGCGCGCCGACGTTTTCGGCACGGAAACCATCGACATCCTTGGCCGGGGCAATGGCGTCGAGCACCGCCTCGGTATCGAAATGCTTCGGCAACGGCAGCTGGACCAGGATGCCGTGGATTTTTGGGTCGGTGTTGAGTTCGGCGATCTTGGCCAATACGACTTCAGGCGCCACATCGGCCGGGTATGCGTGTTTTTCCGAGTAGAGCCCCGCCTGGGTGCAGGCATTGACCTTGTTGCGGACGTAGACCTGCGATGCCGGGTCTTCACCCACCAGGATCACTGCCAGACCGGGTTGCCGGCCTTGGGCCGCTAGCGCATCCGCCCGCTGTTTGAAATCCGAGCGCAGTTTCTGGCCAAGCGCATTGCCGTCGAGAATTCGTGCTGTCATGAGTGGTTTCCGGGATGTTGTGCAGTATCGGGATCGGGCAAAAAACTAAACCCGATAAACGCATATCGGGTCTTCGGCAGGGCGCTATTTTACTCCCGTTTTGGGAAACGGCATGCCCTCCTCCGTGAGGCGGAGTGACGGTTGGAAACAGCAGGTAACAGCCGGCGAATGGAAGCGGATTATCCCGAGTCCGGGTGTGGTCTATACCCAGGCGAAAATGTGGGTTACTACCACGCAGGTTATTCCATCCGCGTTTTTTATCTCGCCTTTCGCACGCGATCTGTGCGTTTTCTCGTCGATGGATTCGATCGTGTAAGTAGCGGTCAGCGTGTCGCCCGCGAATACGGGGTAGGTGAAGCGGATACGGTCGTAGCCCGCGGAAACGGGTCTGCCTTGTGCGCCGCGTTCCATGGAGCGCTTGGCGATCATCGACGCCGTCGTAGACAGCAACCCCATGACCAGGGCGCCGTGCGCGATCACGCGGCCGAAGGCGGTGGTTTTCGCATATTCCTCGTCCGTGTGGATGGGGTCGCGGTCGCCGCTGATTTCCGAAAACGTGGCAATCTCCGCCGCAGTGATGGTTTTCGTGAATTCCGCTGTTTCCCCAACGGCGAGGTGGGTCGAAAAGTCGCTCATCCGGAAGAACCCCCTTAAAACGATGGCTGATGGCGTCCGCTCGATGCAGCAATTTTTGTTTTTCCTGTCGGACTGCCGATCATGATGAATCGATTCATATTATCTTGTCAAGGGTGTCGAAGCAGGTGTCGGGGCGGCATTGATAGAGAGAAAAGTTGATGAATGTCACAGAATATAATTGTGCCTGTCTGAGACAATCCCGCAGTTATTTCATACGGAAGGAATCGGATTCATGCATCGCTTGTTTATTGTCCTGGCGCTCTTGATGACCTCAGCCTGCGCAACGCCTCCTGCTCAGGAAGGCGGCTGGTTCGTCCTGAAATGGATGGAAAAGCCTGGAACAGTCAAACAACTCGATCGGCCGGAAGCGCAAGAGAATCAGACGCAGTTTTCACAGATTGCCAGCTATGATCCGGATAACGCTTCAGAGTCGCTGGAGGAAACCCTGTCCAAGTTGCACGAAGGCGATGTGATAGCCTACCGGCTCGGGCCGTGGGAAGCGAGGCGAAAGATCGTAACCGGCGATTTGGCGAAGATCGGCTATCGCCTGTTCAAATACGGCCATCTGGCCATTGTTGTTCATGACCCCGACGATGCGGCGGCATTGCGTTTGTTTTCCAGCCAGAGCTTTCGCGGCGCCAACATCCGCGAAGGCCTTGATTCCCTGCAAGGCCACCGCTTTGACGTCTATCGGCTCGAACATGCTGAACGCATCGATGGCCGGCGCCTGGCCGAATTTGTGCGGGTGGCGAGGGAGAAGGGCGGCAATGTATTCGGCTACGATTTCGTCGGCATGTTCGGTCTGTGGAACTCCCGCCTCAAGCCCGGCAACCCGGAAGAAGTGGGCAACAGCTACATCTGCTCCACGGTGGTCGCCACCGCGCTCTACTACGCCGGCGTCGACATGAACGTGTCGTCACGGCGCGGGATGCTCGACATCGTTACGCCGCTCCAAGTCGTGGAGGGGAGAGGGCGCTTCATTTCGCCCGTCGAGGGGCATTTTGTGGTGGAGAGTGTTTTCCCGGAGACAGGATCGGCTTCGTCCGATCCTGGGTCTCCAGTAAATCAGGTCACCGAATAGGACCGGTCAGTCTTGCCGTTCGCGTTTCCATCCGGACAACGCGTCTAGATTTCCTCGTTGTCGATGAGCCGCGGTACGCCCAGGCGGCTGGCGGCGAGGACGGCCAGCGTCTCGCTGCCGCCGAGGGGGGGGAGCAAATCGGCTCGCCGGCGTATGGAAACATAGTCGGTTTTCCAGCCATGGCTATCGAGTTCGGCGACGGCTTCGCTCTCCAGCCGGGCGTAATCGGTTTCGCCGCCGCGCACTAGGTCGCGGATACGCTTTAGCACCCGATTCAAACGCGGCGCTTCGGTGCGTTCGGTGGAAGTCAGGTAGCCGTTGCGCGAGGAGAGGGCGAGGCCGTCCGGCGCGCGCACGGTTTCGCCGCCGACGATTTCGATGGGTAGCGCCAGTTGCCGGGCCATGTTGCGCAGGACCATCAACTGCTGGTAATCCTTTTTGCCGAAGATGGCCGCCTGGGGTTGGACGATGTTGAAGAGCTTGAGGACGACCGTGGCGACGCCGCGGAAATGGCCGGGACGGAACTCGCCTTCGAGCAGGTTCTGGATTTCCGGCGGATCGACGAGGTATTGCTGCGGTTCGGGGTAGAGATCCTGCTCCGTGGGAGCGAACAGGACGGCGACACCGGCCTCCCTCAGCTTCTGGCAATCGGCGTCGAAGCTGCGCGGGTATTTGTCGAAATCTTCGCTGGGGCCGAACTGCAGGCGGTTGACGAAGATGCTGGCAACCACGGTGTCGCCGTAGTTATGCGCCTGCCGCACCAGGGCGATATGCCCTTCGTGCAGGTTGCCCATGGTTGGGATGAGTACGATGCGCCCTTTGCTTTCCAGCGTGGCGCGCAGGTCAGGAATCGAGGAATGGATTTGCATGTGAAACGGGAATCAGTCAGTGTGGATCAATAGCAGTGTTCTGCGGCGGGGAAGCTGCCGTCCTTGACGGCGGCGACGTAGGCGGCGATGGCGCCGGAAATCGAGTCCTGCCCGGCCATGAAGTTGCGCACGAAGCGCGGTTTGCGGCTGGGGGCGACGTCGAGCATATCGTGCAGCACCAGTACCTGGCCGGAGCAGTCCTTGCCGGCGCCGATGCCGATTGTCGGAATAGTGAGGCTGGCTGTTACGGCGGCTGCCAGCGGCGCGGGGATCGCTTCCAGCACGATCAGTGTGGCGCCGGCCTCCTGCTGGGCTTGCGCGTCGGCATGCAGCTGAGTGGCGCCGGCATCGTCCTTGCCCTGCACGCGGTAGCCGCCGAGTTGGTGCACCGACTGCGGCGTAAGGCCGATGTGGGCGCAGACGGGAATGCCGCGCGAAGCCAGGAAGCGGGTGGTTTCGGCCATCTCCACGCCGCCCTCGAGCTTGACCATCTGGGCGCCGGCGGCCATCAGCGTCACGGCGTTGCGATAGGCGGCCTGCGGGCTTTCCTGGAAACTGCCGAAAGTCATGTCGCCGATGATTTGCGGGCGTTTGCAGCCGCGCACGACGGCGGCGACATGGTAGGCGATGTGCTCGATGGTGACCGGCAGGGTCGAGTCGTGCCCCTGCACGACCATGCCCAGCGAGTCGCCGACGAGGATCGAATCGACGCCGGCGATGTCGCAGGCCTGCGCAAAGCTGGCGTCATAACACGTGAGCATGGCGATTTTTTCGCCGGCTGTTTTCATTTTGCTTAAATCGGAGTGCGAAAGCCGTCGCGTGACGGTTTGTGCGGACATGGGTCAGTCACCTTTGTTGAAGTATTCACGGGTCCCGCGCATGGTTTCGATGCGCTGGATCAGGAGCATGAAATCGTCGGGATCGTCGGCAAAGTTCAGGTGCTCGGAATTGACCACCATGACGGGCGCCGCCGTGTAGTTGTGGAAAAACTTGGTATATCCCTCGCATATGAGCGTCAGGTAATCGTCGCTGATTTTCTGTTCGGCGTCGATTCCGCGTTTACGCACGCGAGTGATCAGGGTCTCCGGCCGCGCCTGCAGATAAATGACCAGATCCGGGGCCAGGCTGGCAGGCGGCATGACGCGGTCGTAAATCTGGCGGTAGAGGAGGTATTCGTCGTCGCTGAGCGTCAGTCCGGCGAACAGCAGTTCCTTTTCCATCAGGTAATCGCTGACCACGGTGCGCGGAAAGAGATTCGGCTGCGCGAGGTCGTGCATTTGGTCTAGGCGCTGGAACAGGAAAAACAGCTGGGTCTGCAGTGCGTACCGTTTGGGATTCTGGTAGAAATCCGCCAGAAACGGGTTGGCTTCCGGCTGTTCGAATAGCGGATCGGCTTGCTGGTGCGCGCACAACTTCAGGGCAAGACTAGTTTTGCCGACGCCGATGGGGCCTTCAACGACTATATGACGGGCGGATGTCAGCAGATTGCGTTGCGACATGGTGTGGTCCGTTCCTGCCGTCAGTTATTGATTACGGGCTGATCGGGCAGATTTTCACCGTGCTGGGCGATACGCTCGAGTTGTTCCATGACGGCGATGCTGGACTTTTCCATATGCTCGATAGCCGCAACGCCGGCAAGGAAATTGCCGGCATGATAGGCCTCGACGGCGGCTCGCCCATGGCGGTGAACGTCGGCATGCGGCGCCTCCATGGCGCGGTAGCCGTCGAAATGCGAGCAGTCGGCTTTCCCTTCGCCTTCGTAATACCAAAGGCCGAGGCGGCATGTATGGTGGTCGGCGACATCACTGGCCTTCTTGTCGAGCAGCCCCATGAAGACCTGGTATATATCGAGCTTGAAAACCAGATGATCGATCTTGGCCAGTTCGACGAAGCTGCGCAACATGGTGGCCGTTACCTTCTGTTCCATGTTCTGCGAGGATTCGGTGACGCCGTTGATGTTCGATAGCGCCTGCTGTCCGCGCGCGCTGAATACTTCCGACTGTTGGGTCAGGTGGCCGATGCTGTCGGTAGCGAGCGAGGTGACGCTTTGGATGTCCGAAACCAGTTGCGAAATGTCGCTCGTGGCGCGCGAAGTCCGTTCCGCCAGCTTGCGGACTTCATCGGCCACCACGGCGAATCCGCGGCCGGCTTCGCCGGCCCGGGCGGCTTCGATGGCGGCATTCAGCGCCAGGAGCTTGGTCTGGTCGGCGATTTCCTTGATGAGATTGCCGATGCCGCCGATTTGCTCGGTGCTGGCCCGCAGACTCGTGACCTTTTCCATCGCGCTGCTTGAATTGGCCGCCATTTCGTCGAGGTCATGGCTGATCAGGTGGATCGATTCGTGGCTGGCGCTGGCCATGGCGCCGGCGATCAGGCTTTCTTCCCGTTCGGAGGACAGGTTTCCGGCCAGCACGGCCAGGCTTTGCTGCGATCTCTCCAGCGAGTTGCGGTAAGTGCGCAGGGCCGCGAAAAGCTGTTTGAAGTCACGATGACGCTGTTCGAGCGACGCAAAATTCCGTTTGATTTCGGTATTTTCCTTTTCCGTGCTCATAAGCTTTTCTCGCAATGAATGATTCTGTTGTTCGGCCTCTTTGAGTTGTTGGTCAAGTTCCTTGATTTTTGCGCGACTTCCAAACATGTTGTTTTCCTCCCTGTCATACCTGCGACAATGAGTACGGATGGCATAGCTTAACCACGAAAGACGAAATATACCGCCCCCAGGATACACAGAGCAGCCCACAGATAGTCTAGTTTAAGCGGCTGGTGCATGTACAGTACGACAAAAGGAATAAAAATCGTCAGCGTGATGACTTCCTGCAGAATCTTGAGCTGCGCCAGCGACAGCTGTGCGTGGCCGATGCGGTTGGCGGGCACCTGCAGCATGTATTCGAAAAGGGCTATGCCCCATGAGATCAGCGCGGCGATCCACCAGGGGCGGTCGCTTAGATTCTTGAGATGCGAATACCAGGCGAAGGTCATGAAGACATTCGAGGCGGCAAGCAGCAGGGCGGTTTGCCAGAGAATCGGCAGGCGAAGAATCACGGCATCAGTCTTTCGATTTTTTGCATGCTGACCGACGGTAGCCAGGCTGCCGCCGTGCCGCGTCCGGGAATCCGGCAATGCGGGGAGATTTCCAGCAGCGGTGCGAGAACGAAGGCACGCAAGTGCATGCGCGGGTGCGGTATCGTCAATTCAGGAGTGTCGATCGATCGGGCATCGTAGAGCAGGAGATCGAGATCGAGCGTGCGCGGAGCGTGGTGAAAGTCGCGCCGCCGGCCGAATCGCGCTTCGATCTCGAAAAGTTCGGCAAGCAGGGCGCCAGGCGCCAGCGTGGTTTCCAGCTCGGCAACCGCATTGATGAAATCCGGTTGCCCGCGGATGCCGACCGGTTTTGTGCAGTACAGGGATGAAGCGCGCAGCAGGCCAGATTCGGGGATTGGGGGCAGGGCCGCCAGAGCGGAACGGATTTGAGCGACCGGGTCGGCAAGATTGGCGCCGAGAGCGACAAAGGCGTGGGACATCGGCGGGCTCGTTATTCCGGGGCTTCTTTTTCAAGCGGTGTGGAGGACTTGCGGGACCGCCGCCGGCGTTTTTTCTTTTCGCCCGCGGGTTGTGGCAGCAGCATGGCGGCGCGTTCCTCGCTGCCGGCATTCAGGAAGCGGATCCACCATTGGCCGATTTCGGCGTCGACCTCGCCGGCTTCGGCGCGCAGCAGCAAAAAATCCAGGCTGGCTTTGAAGCGGGGTTGGTCCAGCATGCTGTGCGGGCGCTTGCCGGAGCGTTGCTCGAAACGTGGCTGCAGCGACCAGATATCCTTTATGTCGCCAGCTACGCGGCGGGTGATGGCAAGTTTCTCGGCCTGCGCGTCGAGCACTTCGTCCATGGCTTGGTGGAGCGCCGGAATTGGCCGTTCGCCATTAGTTTTGAGCGCTTCCCACTTGGCCAGCACCTCTTGCCAGAGCAGCGTGGCGAACAGGAAACTCGGCGAGATCGGTTTGCCCTCGCGCACGCGTTTATCGGTGTTTTCCAGGGCCAGCGTGACGAAGCGTTCGCCGAGGGGCTGCTCGAGAATCACGTCGAGCAGCGGCAGCAGTCCGTGGTGCAGCCCTTCCGCGCGTAATTGCCGGAGGCATTTGATCGACTGCCCGGAAGTGAGCAGCTTGAGCATTTCGTCGAACAGACGCGAGGGAGGAACGTTTTCAATAAGCTCGGCAAGCTCGCCGATGGGCCGGCGGGTTACGGTCTCTATGGAAAAATCCAGCTTGGCGGCCAGGCGGATAGCACGCAGCATCCGCACCGGATCCTCGCGGTAGCGCGTGGTCGGATCGCCGATCATGCGCAGCGTTTTCTTTTTCAGATCGGCAAGGCCGTGGTGGTAGTCGACCACGGTTTCCGAATTCGGATCGTAGTACAGCGCGTTGATAGTGAAATCGCGGCGTGCGGCATCTTCCCGCTGCGACCCGAAAACGTTGTCGCGCAGCACGCGGCCCTGGTCGTCGATCTGCGCCCGCTGGCCGCCCTCGTCGCCGTGATGTCCCCGGAACGTGGTGACTTCGATGGTTTCCTGGCCCATCATGACGTGCACGATCTGGAAACGCCGGCCGATGATGCGCGCCCGCCGGAAGCACTGGCGTACCTGCTCGGGCGTGGCGTTGGTGGCGACATCGAAATCTTTCGGGGCAATGCCGACGAGCAGGTCGCGTACGGCGCCGCCGACGACAAACGCCTGGTAGCCGTTTTGTTGCAAGGCTTCGACGGTACGCCGGCTGCCGCTGCTCAGGGCTTCGCGGTGGATGCCGTGCTGTTCGATGGGAATAGTGACAGGCGCTACGCTACGTTCTGTCGATCCGGGCTTGCGGCCGAGAACTCGGGAAATGAATTGGCGAATCATCGCAGGATTATTTTTGCTCTTAGAATAATACTTCCGACGCGGCGAAAAGGCAGCATATTAACAGATTTGCTATAGAAAATCAGTTGCTTACCCGTGATTTTAGAGATTTCGCCCAAGCTCAGCCCGCCGAGTGCAGGTCGAGAACGGGCCAACCGGCGGCCTGTGCATGACGCAGCAAGGTTTCGTCGGGGTTGACGGCGACCGGATGGCTGACGCGCAAAAGCAGCGGCAGGTCATTGTGCGAGTCGCTATAGAAATAGACGCGCTCGAAATTGTCCCACCAGAGTCCCATCGACTCCATCCATTCTTCGAGCCGCGTGATTTTGCCTTCCCGGAATGCCGGTATGCCGCGCGGTTTGCCGGTGAAGCGCCCGTTTTCCTGCGCCGGAATCGTGGCAATCAGGTTCTGGATGCCCAATTCCAGGCAGATCGGCCCGGTGACGAAACTGTTGGTCGAAGTGACGACGACGCACAGGTCGCGCGCTTCCTGGTGCTTTCTGACGAGTTCCGTGGCGCGTTCGTCAATGAACTGCCGGATGCGGGTCTCCATGTACTCCCGGTGCCAGGCATCGAGTTGCGCCCGGGGGTTGTCCGCCAGCGCCTGCAACTGGAAATCCAGAAACTCGTAGATATCCAGCGTGCCGGCTTTGTATTGCGCGTAGAAATCGTCGTTTTTTGCCTGATACACCTCGGGGTCGAGTACCTTCTTGGCAACCAGGAATTGCGCCCATTCATAATCGCTGTCACCGGACAACAAGGTATGGTCAAGGTCGAACAAGGCAAGCCGCATGAGAGAATTCCTTACTTTGGATTAGAAAGAAGCGTGCTGCAGCACTTCGCGCAGCAGGGGTAGCGTGATGGGGCGTTTGTGTTCCAGGGAATACCGATCCAGGGCGACGAGAAAACCCATCAGGCTGCGCATGTCGCGTGGCATGCGCGACAAGAGGTATTCCAGCGATCCCGGCGGCAGCGCCAGGCCGCGGGCCTCTGCCTGACCGGCCAGGGCCTGTGTTTTCTCCTCGTCGCTCAACACATGCATCTGAAATATCAACGCCGATCCGAGGCGCGTCCGCAGGTCTTCGCGCAAGGCCGACAGCCGGAACGGCGGCAGACTTGCCGCAGCGAGCAAACGGTGGCCTTCGGCGCGAAAATGGTTGATCAGATCGAACAGCGCGATCTGTCCTTCAGTGTCGAGCGCCTCGACATTATCTACGGCGACCCCGTCGCGGGCTCTACCGTCCGGGTCTTTCAGCCCATGCAGGTCGGGATCGTCCGAGGCGTCGATATACTCGGCGGCACAGGCCCGCAGCAGATGCGTTTTGCCGGAGCCGGATTCTCCCCATAGGAACATGAACGGTTCACGGGCCTTTCCGCCCATCCATCCGGCCAGAGCCGCTCGGGTTTCCAAGTTCGCTCCGGGAATGAAATTGGCGAGGCTCGGGGGATTTTCCGGCAACAGATCGAGTATCAATTGACGCATGGAGAAAGCGTGCCAGGCAGAGCATGGCTGCGCGAGTGATCGAGATTTCGGATAAAATCCAAGACTTTTGAAACGAGACGCAGATTCTATCATTACTGCGCGCTCGAGCCTCGTTCGGGATTCTACATGACACACGATTCGCAGCAGCCACAGACCTCCCTTTCCTATCGCGATGCTGGCGTGGATATCGACGCCGGAGATGCCCTGGTCGAACGCATCAAGCCGTTTGCTAAAAAGACGTTGCGCGAAGGCGTGCTGGGCGGCCTTGGCGGATTCGGCGCCTTGTTCGAAATTCCCAAGCGCTACCGTGAGCCGGTTCTGGTGTCAGGTACCGACGGCGTGGGTACCAAGCTCAAGCTGGCGTTCGAACTCAATCGTCACGACACGGTGGGGATCGATCTGGTGGCCATGAGCGTCAACGACGTGTTGGTGCAGGGGGCCGAGCCCCTGTTCTTCCTGGATTATTTCGCTTGCGGCAAGCTGAACGTCGATACGGCGGCCAGCGTCATCCAGGGCATTGCCAAGGGATGCGAGCAGGGCGGTTGCGCGCTGATCGGCGGTGAAACCGCGGAAATGCCCGGCATGTATCCGGAAGGCGAGTACGATCTGGCGGGCTTTGCCGTCGGTGTCGTCGAAAAGTCGGCCATCATCACCGGGCAAACCATCGTTCCGGGCGACGTGATCCTGGGGCTGCCTTCCTCGGGTGCGCATTCCAACGGCTATTCGCTGGTGCGCAGGATTCTGGAACGCGCCAAGCCGGATCTCGATGCGCCGTTCGACGAACTCGATGGAAAGAAACGCACGCTTGCCGACGCTATCATGGCGCCGACCCGTATTTACGTGAAGCCGATGCAGGCGGTGATGGCGCAATTGCCGGTCAAGGGCATGGCGCACATAACCGGCGGTGGCTTGACCGAAAACGTGCCGCGCGTCCTGCCGGCCGGCGTCAAGGCGGTGATCGAACAATCGGCATGGCAGCGGCCGCAGCTCTTCCAGTGGCTGCAGGATGCCGGCAACGTGGCCGAAAGCGAGATGCATCGCGTATTCAACTGCGGCATCGGTTTGTGCGTCGTCGTGGCCAAGGAGAATGCCGCGCAGGCGCTGGCCGCGCTGCATGCCGCCGGCGAAAAGGCGCTCGAGATCGGCCGCGTCGAAATACGCGGCGACGGCGAGGCGCAGACCGTCGTCGTTTGACGGCCGGCCGCCGGCCAGTTCTTTCATGTTGCTGACACCGGAACAGTTCTGGGGATTCCTCGCCGCGGCAGTGCTGATTACCGTCTCGCCTGGCCCCGATAATCTGATGGTGCTGACCTTTGGCATCGCCCGCGGACGGGCCAAGGGCGTCGCCTTCGGCCTGGGTTGCGGGCTTGGCTGCCTGAGCCACACCCTGCTGGCCGCTCTCGGCGTGAGCGCGTTGATCGCCGCTTCGCCGGTGGCTTTCCTGGCCTTGAAAATCAGCGGCGGCGCCTACCTGATCTGGCTCGGCATTCAGGCGCTGCGCTCCAGCGGCAGGATACAGATGGCCGATGCGCGCGGTGCGGATGATTCGCTGATGCGCCTGTTCTGCAAGGGATTGGTGGCGAACGCCATCAATCCTAAAGTAGTTCTCTTCTTTTTGTCCTTTCTTCCGCAATTCGTGGTCGTGGGCCGCGGTTTTGTCGGCTGGCAGACGGCGCAGCTCGGGCTGATTTTTACCGTCCAGTCGATGCTGCTGTTTTCCTTGCTGGGACTTTTTTCCGGAACCGTCGGCCAATGGCTACAACGGCATGCGCGAGCGGGACTCTGGCTGGACCGGCTGGCCGGCACGCTGTTCATCGCGCTTGGGCTGCGCTTGCTGACCTCTCGCTGACCGCGTCAGATTTTCACGTCGATGCTCGGATGTTCCGCCTCCCGGCGGCGTGGCGGATTGATCCGGGTATCGAGCAGAACGTTAACCTGCTTCTGACGGCGATCCTGCCGACGGCGTTCTCCCTGGGATTCAGGAGATTGCCCCGGCTGGCGCCCCGGTTTTTGCTCTTGCGCAACGTCCCTGCCGTGGCTGTTGCCATCCGGAGTCTGATCCTGACGGGCACGCGGCTGCGACAAAACATCTTTTCCCGGCGTCAGATTGTCAACCGGCTCTGCGGTTCGCTCATCCGTCGGCTGCTGTTGCCGAGGCTTGCCTACGAAGCGATAAATGATGTCTTCCGGGATTCTCATGAGAAAATTTTCCTATGGATACTCGCCAGGTGTAGTGATAAACGGCACAAAAGCGTGATTCTTTAGGTGAATTTAGAGGTGTTTATTTTGCGGATAGTTCTGGCGTGCGATGAAGGGGCAGGAAAGGTTCGCAGGGGGGTTGGCTTTTGTGGAGAAAGAGGTTTATAGTGGGATCGTGCCGTGGTCAGCGGCAAGTCCGGCATGATGTGGCTCAACGGGCCATGTGTGTGGTAGCGCCGTGTTTGCGGGAGGTAGGGTAGCTGTCATTGTCAGTAGGTAACCTTGATGACCGTGTAGTACCCAGGCGGCGTTGAGCCGATTACTCCGGCCAGGTGTGCCGGGGGGAATATCCCCAAAGCCCATGCATTCATTGCATGGGCTTCTCGTTTATCTGCCACCTAAATTGCAATTGAAACAGTATCTTACAGTCATCTTGGCGGAGGTGATTCCCACTTTACGGGACTTTTGCGGGACTTCAGGCAGCTCGCCTCTTCAGTATCGTCAGAACAGGAGTGTTGCTACGAGATGCTGATACTTTGTTCGCCTCCGTTATCAGCGCGGCGATCTCCGGCCCGGAATAGTGAGTCGTGACACTACCCGATCTGTGGCCGAGCAGTGCTTGTCTATCCTCGAACACAACCCCGGCAGCCTTCAGCCTCCTCCCAAACGTATGCTTCAAGTCATGTACTCTGACCTTGGCAAATCCGGGATTTGGTTCCGATCCGTATTCTTCCCGCCATTTCTCGGCAGCCCGCAATCGTGCGTTCCTCCACGCGCCTCTGTTCATCCTGTTCAGTTCGTGACCGCGGAATGGAAAAACTAGAACTTGGTGTTTTCCACGTTGCGTTTCTATAACCGATCGTGCAATGTCGTTTAGCACAACTAACCGATCGTCACCATTTTTCACCCCGGACTTTCCCCCATTCCTCCCGCCAAAGTTGCTCGGGATGATGAATACGGATGTGTTCAACTCTGGAACGGGAATCTCCCATTCCCATCGAAGCTTGCAGACTTCCTGTTCACGGCATCCGGTGTTGACTTTGTACAAGGCCATACTGTGCAAATAATCAGGGAGTTCTCGAAACAAAATGCGTTGTTCCTCCCAGGACAGAGGGTAAGGTTCCCGTGAAGTTTTCTTCTCGCTCAATGTGGTAATGAATGGCACTGCATCTAACCATGGGCGCTTCTGTTCGTCGCGCCATTTTCTATTGGCCATGGTTAGAACCCTCACCACACGTTGTAAAGCTATATTTATTGTCCTGTTCGAAGCGGGTTTAGCGATTCTGCCGCTTGGCAGCGGATATCCTCCGAGCCGGCGGGATTCGATGAACGGGCGAAGGGAATCGTCATCGATGTGAGTTAGCGGTAGGTCGCCAATAAACATATCCAACTGTTCCAGGCATGATGCCGTAAGCCACGCCGAGGGTTGATCGGAAAATTCTACAAGGTACCGCGTTGCTGCCTCCCTCCAAGTTCGAACCTTCCTAACGCCGTAGATCGTCTGTTTCCGAATTTCTTCAAGCCGATGAATCAAGTAGCGTTCTGCTTCTTCCCGCGAGCTTGTTCCAGTGCTTTCGTAAATGCGGACACCTCTGACGACTTTGTCGACATGGAAAATGCCGTTCCTTTCGTACAGGCCGCTGATTGTCTTGCGTGCCATGATTTACCTCCATTCTTTCGACCATGGCGCCGCTCACTGCGCTGATTATCGTCCGGCAGAGGATAATCTTTGTCAACCGCTTGGGTTTCAGCGTAGTTATCAGCCCATTGGTCCAATTCATTTCTATCGAACCCAACCCCCTGTTTTCCTATGGCGAATTCCCGTACATGAGGACGGACGGTTTCGTTGAAAACCCGTAAGCACATCCCAAGATATCCAGGGGCTTGTTTCATCCTCAGAAACCTAGGGGCGATTGGATCGGACTTCATGCTGCGTTCCTTTGTAACTTTTCCATTTCCGCGCTGATCCGCACGGTATCGACAATGCTGGTGGCTTCGCTGATGCGCAGTTGCATGGCCTGTGATTTACAGGTTGCGATGCACGCGCGGACGGCGGTCAGATCGGTTTCGAATATCGGCGAACCGTATTCGAGCTTGTTGGCCAGGATTTCGAGTGCACCAACGTTGGCCGGCCGATTGAGTTTTGTCGCGGCAATCTCGTGGAATTGGATGATTCCGCGCAACGCCGCTACGGCGTCATACCATCCGCCGGCGCTGTCCTCACGAAAGATTACCTGCCATCGGGCTACTTCAACTGTGCCGTCGGCTTCCATGCGGTGCAGGATGCTTTCGATTGGACGCCATACGGCAAATACCTTCCACGGGCATGTGCGCAGGTAGGGGTCGAGGCGGCGGTGTTTCATGCCGCAAACCTTTCCCGATATGATGCTGGCGTGACTGTATTCTCGATGGTCAGCCCTGCGAGTTTTAACAACTCGCACATGATCTTCCCGGCTTCGGTTAAACCATCAAACCCGTCTGGCTTACCATCCTTGTATTTCCAGGCTACCAAGCCTTTCGCATCCAATGCTTTCAGCGTGGTCAGGTTTGATCCGTGTGGATGTTTCACTGCTTCCCGCCGCATCAACTCATCGGAAGCCAGCGCATACGCCGCCACCTGCCCATCCTGCTTCTCTTTCGTCGCGTATTCGGCCATTGCGGCTCCTATAGGGTGACTCGATTGGATACTCCCGCTTGATTCGCGGTAATATCCACAAGCAATTAGTCCAACAACATCATCAGGGGCGCATGCAATGAAACGGGCTGTCCAACTGTTCTTATTGGCATTGGCGATGTCAGGGTGCGCGAACTTGTTTTATGCCCCAACTGATCTTGAATTGTCGCCACCACAATATGTAAAGCCGGCGTTTCCTAAGAGCAAAGCATTCAAGGTAGAACTGTTAAAAAGTGTGCCCGTATCGTGCATCTCCTCTCAGCCCGTTTGGGACAAAAAGGTGACGCTATTCATGTCCAAGAAACTCCTGGAGCAATTGGTGATCGCGGGAGATAAAACTCCGACGGAACAGACCAATGGGCTATCGAATAGTAGGCTCGCCTGGGGGGCAAAGTTCATTCTTCTTCACGGCAATGATTCTGAGCCCGATCACTATGGTTGTTTCCGCCGGCAACTCCAATGGCCCGGTAATCCTGGCGAGATGAAGGATGTCGCCATGGCTCTTTTTCAGTCGGGTCAGGTCGCAGTCGCCGTCGAAGATTTTGAAGGTCTCGTTCCTTACGTAACGGTTTTCTATTATGGAGGAGGGGGAGGGGGAACAAGCACGATCGAAATTCTGTTGCCAAAAGCGTATGTGGAAAAAAAGCAAGATATTCGAAGGATCTTTTACGATCGTTGGTAGTTTCCCGATTTCCTGTCATCCATCATTATTCATTTCACGTACAGGCGGACAAGCTAACCGCCATGCACAAAATGCCTACCTCTCAATACCCCGCCTTCGTCGCCGGCTGCGCCACACTGGAGGAATGAATCAACCCGCCCACCGCCTGATCCCTCGGCACCACCACCGCCGAAAACGTCAGCGCCAGCGCATCGGCCAAGTCAGGCGAACGAATCCCCCGCTTCTTCATCGACTCCTTCGATTCCACCATCCGCAGGTTGTTCATCGAGTTGTACTTGATCGCCGGCCCGCACAGATCGGCGGATAAGGCCAGGTCGTTCGGAATCCTGCACGGCGTATCCCCGAACCACGCCTGCATGCGGTACCACATCTCCGCCCGCTGGTTGTAGTAAAGGTCCGGCTCGTGCGCCTTCTCACCCGAGTTGATCCCGATGACCGGCACGTTCAGCTCCCGCAGCCGCGAAACAATCCCCGCCCCGATCCCGATTCGATCCACGAACAGCGCATCCGGCCGGAACTCCGCGTAATAACGCGCCAGCCGCGCCGCCACTTCCATCGGCTCCTGCTTCTCGTAAGCCTCGATCCGCCACACCACGCGCCCCTGGCGGAACACGATGGCCGTACGGTCATCCCCGAACTCTGCCGGATCGCAGCCGATGATCAACGCCCCCTGCCTGGCCCGATACGACTCGTTGATCGCTTTTGCCACCAGCGCCGGAGAAATGATCGGATCCGAAGTCGGCGACTGAAAGGCAAGAGCCGGAATCGCCGGATACTCCTGATCGAACAGCCACTCGAACCCGGCCCCGTAGGTCGCAATCTTGTTCGCCCGCCACTGCATCTGCGCCGGATCCAGCCCGTAAGCCTCCTGATACTCCAGGTCCAGCGCCGACAGAACGAACCCCGGCTTCACCGGCGCCCGATACTCGTCCTGCCAATACCACGGCACGAAGATGGCGATCCAGTCGCTGCGGCCGACTTCCGCGTCCTGCCACAAGCCATGGAACTTGTTGCTGATCCCGTTGGCCGTGCTCTCCAGGATGATTTCCGTTCCGGGAATGTCCGCAATCGTGTTGCCGATCCCCGCCAGATGCATCTCCGCTTTCGCCCAAAACGCGAACTCCGAAGCGTGCATCAACTGCGCCGTGTTCGACCTCCCCACATCCTGCGTTCCCGCCGTCGCCAACTTGTAACCGGAATCCAGCTTGTCGAAGATCAATTCCTTGGCGTTCGTCGCCCCGATGCTCGGCCCCAGCGGGTTATGCTCCTGATACCGCTTCACCATCGAGAACAGGTTGTCCGTCGCCTTCTGCTCGTGCGCCACGATGAAGGACCGCTGCCCGAAGCGCATCGACACCCGATGATAGAACCGCCCGGCGATGTACGTCGAAACCCCCTGCTGCCGCCCCTTCAGAATCAGCGCCCGCACATACCCCAACTCGGCAAGCTGCTTCTCCAGCCGCTCATGCACATACCGTTGCGCCTTGTTCAGATCAAACCGCTGCGCCCGCCCTTCCTTATCCAGAATCGTCAGGCACCGCCGCGCATACAACGGATAATCGTCCCGCAGCCGCCGAATCAGCTCCTTGTCGGAGGCCATCAAAGCCCTTCTTCTTGCCGGAGCTCTTCCAGCACGCTTTCCAGGTTCCCGCCGCCCTTACCCTCATCGTCGATGTTGTAGGCTTGGCGTTCAGCCGCTACCAGCTTGATCAACGCATTGGTCAGCTTATCGATGATCATTGATCGTTTTGACAGGCTCAAGGCTTTCTCGAGCGACGCAGCCGCCAACGGATCGTTCTCGCCCACCAGCCGAATCAACTCCTCGATGCTGTGTTGCGCCTCCGATCCCGACTGCCCTTCGAGTTCCTTCGCCATCACCAGCGTCAGGCTCTTCAGCGCCGAAATATCCTTCCGATGCGCCTCGATGATCCGCACGTTCTCAGTCACCGCCGCCTGGATGCCGGATAGTTGGGCCAACCCCAACTCAGTGCCAATATCCTGCCCAACTTTTTCCGCCTCAACCCGTACAACGCCGACAGCGTAAACAATCCGTACGGGGAGTACGGGAACCGGCACAGCGACAAGTCAGCCAACAACCCGTACGCGAACGACGCTCCGAAAATCTAAGATGAGTACGGTAACTACCGGGGCCGGTACTCCAGCAATCCGAACGATCCCGAGTCGATTTCCAACCCCAATGGCCAGTATGGCAATCCAAATTCACCGGATAGCCTCAACAACCCGTATGGCGGGAACGGACCGGTTTATATCAGGACGCGGTGATGATGGTCTGGCGGTTAGCAACGCCGCCAGCGTTTGAAATTACATGATGAAAGATTGATAGCAGGATGGTTTTATGCCATCCTGCTTTTTCATAAATCATTCATAAGCCTCGGTATATCTGTAGAGGGGCAATCACATATCCTGCAATTGCTTTCCAGGGGCGACGCGTAATGAGAATAATTTTGACAATAGTTTTCTGTTGCCTGATCCAATTTATGGATCCTGCGCTGGCGGCACCGAAACAGGCTGGCAATTCCCCCGCTGAATCGACATCGGGAGTGCAGGTAGCGCCTGTTTCGGCCGAATTTTCGACCGACCTCAAAGTGCAGCAAGTTCGGCAACAAGATCGACTTGATTATTTTGAGCGGCGCCTTGAAGATCAAAATAAGCATAATAAGGAACTGCTTGATGGCCAAGACAAGGTGTTTATCAGGCTAATTGATGGTCTAGATAGTCGAATTGTCGATCTACAGCTTGGTATCGCTCTCTTCGGAGTATTGATGACGGTAACAGCCATTTACTTCAGTTTCAATGCGAAAAGAGAAGCCGTTCTGCAAGCAAAAAAAGCCGCCAGTGATGAAATAAACAAAAAAGCAATCCCAATGGTCGAAGATTGGATAAGAAAGAATGGCGAATCATTACTAATTGATTGGATAAATAAGAATGGCCCGCCACTACTCGTTGAGAAGATAGACAGTACGTTAAAGCCGGAGACTCAAAAGGCTATCGAAGAAATCAAATCAACGGCAAACGAGTTGCTCAATGATCTAAAAGAAGAAAAGAATAAAACGAAAGGCTTGATTGATGAGCTAGAACAATTCAGAAAAGATCAAGTAGCAAAATTCACCGAAATGTATACCCGTTATGTCGAAATAGATAAGCCATTGAGTGAGAAAGCAAGGCAGATCGTGGATGGTGTTGCTAATGATTTGAAATCAAAAGCGCCTAAAGAGTACACCTATGATGATTGGTTTGTGTTGGGCGTGGAGGCCTCAGATTCCCAAAAATTTGAGATCGCAGCAGACCATTTTACAAAATCCGCAGAACTTACCAATTCGCCAGTTCGTCAGGCGCAGGCGTTGATAAACAAAGGTGGTTGTCTCGGGGCGTTGCAGCGAGGGGAAGAGGCAATTGCCATCTTTGAAGCGGTGGCGCAGCGCTTTAGTGACGCTACAGGCCCCTTGTTGCGGGAAATGGTAGCAAAAGCGCTGGTAAACAAAGGACTCACGTTCCGTGCATTGAAACGGCATGTAGAGGCAATTGTCGTCTACGACGGTGTGGTGCACCGCTTCAGCGAGGCGACCGAACCAGAGTTGAGGGAGTTGGTTGCTAGTGCGCTGCTATACAAAGGAATAGAACTTAACATATTGGAGCGAGTTGAAGACGAAATTGCCGTTTATAACGAGGTGGTGCAACGCTTCGGTGATGCGATTGAACCAGAGGTGCGGGAGATAGTGGCATCGGCGTTGCAATTAAAGGGTCTTACGATATCCATTAGGGCGTTGCGGAGTGAAGATGTAATTGACGTTTACGACGAGATAGTGCGACGCTTCGGCGAAGCGACCGAACCCAAGTTGAGGGAGATAGTGGCATGGGCGTTGAAGGACAAAGGAAAAACTCTTGGCAGTAGGAATCGCAACGACGAGGCAATTACCGTCGACAAAGAAGTTGCGCGGCGCTTCGGTGAAGCGACCGACCCTGCAGTGATGGAGATCGTTGAACAAACCCATAACGGAATTGGATGCTCGCTGCTGATGAATGCAAAGGTAATCTGGTGGCGCGGAGATGAAGAAGCAGCAAGAAAATTGTTGACAACATCGCTTGAAATGATCGAATTGGCGTTGGAGTACAGACCCGATGAACCAAGGTATCTAGCCAATCAAGGATATGTTTACTACCTTCTAGGGAAGCCCGAAAAAGCGCTGCCAATTTTGACAAAAGCAATCGCTTTGGTTGGCAAAGATATGAGACAAGAACTAATCCCTGATGCCTGCGTTTATCCCGTGCCGCAAGATGAAGAGTTTAAGAAAATCATCGAGGGGATTTAGTCAATATGCATACCTTGGTGAATAACCCACATTAACCGATATTACAGGAGTTGGCATGTAGTTGTGTCGGTGGGTATCAAGTCGGCTTGTCTGGAGTTTTTGGATGACTGGTATCGAATCTGGCGCTAGACAGATAACGGAAAAAATCTTTCGCAAAATCATGTTGTTATAATGTTTTTAAACAAGTTTGCATTCTGTGTATACGTAAATAAAATGCGACCCCAAGAACCAAGGAGTTCGAACCGGTGTGAAAGATGAGTCCTGCGCCGGAACGCTTCGGCTGAATTGCCCGCGACGTTGAGCGGGGTTGAGTAGGCCGGGGCGGGGACGATAACAAAGCCGCAGTGCGAATGAGACGATGTTTTCGCTCGTCTGTTGTTCGATAAGCGGTGGTTTGATCAAACAACTTGCGGGTGTCCGCACTCAGAATTCGCTGATCGAGGGGGTATCGAATCGAGTTGTCCGGAAAATCCGGAAAACTGGAATTTGATACCGCCAGCGAGTTTCCAGCTTAGCTTTTACGCGCCATGGTCCGGAGGGGCTGGCGCTTTTTTTATGCCCGTGCGGCGCATGCCGACACTGATGAGGTTACGACATGACGAATACCGACATGGCTACCGAGGTAGCGAGGGCTGCGCCGCCATTGACGATTACCGGGATGACGTTGTTGGGGTTCCCGCTTTCGGATTGGGTGCTGCTGCTGACGGCGATCTATACGATTTTCCAGATCGTGATCGTGGTGCGGCGGATGGTGCGTAAGGACGGCGTGGCGACGTCGTGCTCAACGCAGAGTTGTCCGGCGAGGAAGCCGTAGCCGTGGATAAGCGCAAGGCAGTGGTGGTGCTGGCGATATCTGCGGCGGCGGTGCTGGGGATATTCGGGCGCGAGGGGTTTGTTTCGGTGGCAGGTTCGCCGTTGCCGGGGGATGTGCCGACTTACGGTTACGGAAGCACGCGGCATGTGGATGGGACGTCGGTTGTTGCCGGCGAGATGATCACGGAGCCGGAAGCCAGGACGCTGGCGGAAGGGCAGATCCGGGATGTGTATGAGGCGGGAACGGCAACAGCACGATTGCTGTCCTGCAACTCCGAAATCTGCCTATCCCTGTTCTCTGCATCCTGTCTTGCCCTTTCATAGTTTGTTGATGCAGCGCGGATCGTAAGGACAATCCTGCGCTAAGGCGACAGTGTTTACTACTATCGCCGCAAAAAAGCGACGCCCAAAGCGATCGGCTTCTTTATTCCGAGCATTTTAAGTCTCCCCAAGTTGTTTGTTATTCGTTCTGATTGTTCCTGGCCGACTTTAATGCATACATTACTGCATGCAAAGAAAAACGCTACGGTTACCGCTGCCAGTCAATGCCTCACGTCATAAGAAATCAAACGGTGCTTATTACAACCCCCGTCAAACACTGTCGATTACTGGATTTCCGCTACCTGACGAACATAATGTGGCATACGAAAAATCGCGTGTTATTTTAAAAAAAACACACAACTACAAAGCGTGCCTTTATGTATTGCATCCAATGCGGAACGGAAACCCTGCCGGGGGCCCGATACTGTGCCCAATGCGGACACCGGATCATGGCCACGGAAACATCCTCGCCCATCGCCGCCGATCCACTCCCAGCCCCTACAACCATCTCCGTGCCGCCGCCCCAGAAGCAACTCAAAGGCATCGGCGGCTGGCTCTTGTTTTTCGTAGTTGGCCTGATCGTCATCGGCCCGCTGTTTGGCTTCTTGAGGCAGGCCACCGAAATCCACCTCTCTGAACTCGGCTTTCCTGAAGTCAAGGAAATGGCTGACTGGCAGAACTACAAAACCCTCCTTTGGATCTGCTTCACCATCTGCTGCTCCCTGAGCGTGCATGGCGGCGTCCGCCTCATCCGAGACAGAACCTGGCCTGCTGTCGCGTGGGCAAAGACCTGCCTGTGGATTATCGGGCCCGGCTTTTCGATCGTTTCATCAGTGATTGCTCCCCTTCTCACTATCGGCGCACACGGCATCGATGCGGTCGGATCACTCGGCGCCCTGATTGGCAGTTGTATCGGCGCATGGATCTGGTCCGCCTATCTCAACAAGTCCAAGCGCGTCGCTGCCACCTACGAAAGACGGATCGTTCCCGAAAAGACCCCGCCTATCACCGACGAAACAGAGGAGAACAGAGGAATCGACCATTGTGACCACGGCAATCAGAACGACAAGCCGAGCGTTATGAACCGCTTTCTTCATGTATTAGTGCTAGCGGGGGTAGTTGTATATCTGATTGTCGCGATTATTAGTTAGATTTAACGCAACCGCCTTCTCACCGCCGCCTCAATAACCCTTCCGGTATCCTCCAGTATCGCCACCACCTCGGCGATCAGCCGGCCATGCCGCAAAGGCAACGGCCGCTTCCCCGTCCCGTGACAGGTAGCGCACGGCGAAGCCGACAGCGCAGGCGAACCCTCGATCAACTTGAACTTCCTGCCCTGACAGACCGGACACGTCGGCGCGATATGATGCTTCAGAGCCTCCCGTGTCACGGCCTGCATGGTTTTGATATCCAGCTTCCACCCGCGTTTCCCATTCAAGTGCCGCACAATCGCCAGCGTAGCCCGTAGCGCCTCCCTGGCCGAAGCCTTGTCGCCCGACAAGGTCAGGCTCACAACAGACGACGCCCCCGGCCGCAAGCGCGTTCCCGCCGCGCCCAGCGCCACGATGTAATCCACGTCGCCCCGCCTATCCTCCCTCACCGTCAGATCGCTCGACACAAACGCAGAAGCCAGCCCTTCCAGCACGCTACGCGATTCAACCATGCACTTCCCCCTTCTTCCTTCTGATCAACAAATCCAGCCGCGCCAGCGCATTCCACGCCGCATGGGCCGCATGTGCAAGACCCGACTCCCCGTCGAATTCCTCCCCGCTGCCCTCCGCAAATAGATGGCGGAACATCGCATCGGTGTAGCGCGCTTCGCCGTCCTGCACCTCCGTCCACCCATTCGGCGTGTATTTCTCCGCGCCATAGGTGCCGACCTTCGCGACTTCTACCAGAGCCCGCGAGAACCCCATCAGCACCATACCCATGCGGTTTTTCCCATGGTCAAGTTTCGCCCCGGGTGAATGCGCGGAGAGCCCGTTCGGATCAGATTCAATCCCCATGTTCAACCCGCCTGTCATGCTCCAACGCCTTAGCCAATTGTGAGTAATGCGCCTTCAACGCCTTCAGATCCTCCACGCTATAGCGCCGCGGCGCCTGATCCGCCTCCAACTCGTCCACAGCAGCCAACCCGATGCGAACGATCAACCCTGCCCGGTACGCCACATGGTTGCCGGCCAAATGGTTGTTGCACACCTTGCACTGCCCATGGACGTTCCACTCGACAAACTCCAGATGCTTTGCAGAACCGACGCTCCGATAGTGCCCCGCGTCGAAATCCCCGCCGAACTTGCCGTTCGAAACCAGCGGCCGCCCGCAGGAAATGCACGGCTTCCCCTCATCGCGCAGCCGTACCCACCGATGCATCGCCTTCTTCGCCTCCGCAATCCAATGCCGGCGCGGCTTCATTGCCTCCAACTTCTCCCGCCGCTCGCGCCGTTCGGCTGCAGCACTCGCCTTCTCGTCTTTCTCCCGCTTCGCCACAGCGACGGCGATCGCACATTTCGGACAGCACACTTTCTGCATCGGCAGAATTGGAAAAAACTCATTCGTGCAGCCCGGCGCCCTGCACTTCCTCACCTTAATGATCTTCGGCGTATTGGAATTTTTTATCGCCATACAATTTCCTCTTCCGGCTGCGTCAGTTCGATGCCATGCTCGACGGCCCACGCCTGATATTTCTCCATCGCCTCGCTCACCATCTCCCGCGTCACGCGCTTATCGGACAGCCCAATTGGCCGAAAGACGATTTCCTCGTCCGGCAACACCAACTCCTCCGATGGCATGCACAGCCGCTTGAAAACGAACTCATGCACATCCTCCTTTTTCCAGACGGTACTGTTTCCGACTAAGGCCCCGGCCACCGTCAAGTGCGCTGCCACTTCGGTATCCCACATCCAGACCGTGCGATGCTGCGCCGACGTCTTGCCTGGCACCCACTTGTTTATGGAGACCGACACCCACAACCCTGCGGAAAGCATCTGCCGGATCGCCGCCACGCACATCGCCAACACGCGCCCGGCCTTATCCTCCGGACGGATCACGAACGGCTCGCTTCTCATGCCCCTGCCCCTCGTTGCCGGCCTTGACGTTCACGCACCTTGATATCTCGGATGCACCGGCGGATATGCGCATCACAGCTTTTGCACACGAAATGCCAACCCGCCCGCCGCTTCGTCATCACTGCTTGCGGTTTGTACTGCCCGCACTTCGGGCAAAAACATTCGCCCGCCGTTGACGTGGTGCACGTTGCCTTCGGCATCACCTATGCTGCCGACGTAGATTTCGCCTTCGGCGAGGGGAGGGAGTTCGAGTTTCATGCCACTCTCCTTACTGCCAGCCATGGCGCATTGGCTGCCAGAAAGGCAGTCGCCATGGCCGGATCGACGCTGTTGCCACACATGCGGACTTGCGCCGAGATTGAGAACTTCCGGCCATCGTGACCGCGGTCGATGATGTAGCTTTCCGGGAAATCCTGGCCGTTGAAAAGCTCACGGGGCTTGAGCATGCGCAGCCTGATATCGACTATGACGTAGGGCGTGCCCTCGACAAAGACCGTCACCAGAGCGAGGCGATCGCGGGTAGTGATCGTGTTGAGCGGCTTGTCCAATTCGCTCCACTGGCCGCCCTCGCTGTAGTATTCCAACAGGAATGCTGCAACACGCAGGGCACCGGCTTCTTGTTCAGGCGACAGGAGGCATTCCACCAGAGCGGACTTCCCGCCACCGCCAGCGGTTGTGGTTCCCATTGGATCGTCGGCGCTATGACCAATGCTCTGGCCAAACTGTCGAGATACGAAGGCGGAAACGAGTCCGTGGTGATTCCCGCCGGCAGAGACAGTCATCAGAGGGTCAGTCAAGCCCCTGGCATCACAGTTTTGGCGAAGATGCGCCAGGTGCGCCGACACCAATTGCTGTTGGCTGCCCGTATTTGTGATGGTGGTCATGGGTTCGCTGACTTCGCGGCCGGTAGTTATGTTGTAGCCGCCGTTCGCCTGCATCATGTAAGCCGTCACCACTGCCGTGTCTGCCTTTGCCGTGACGGTGTTTATCGGCTCACTGGCAGGCTTCGGTTCGCTTTGACCCGCACGGCCGCCGACGCCTGCCAGGATGGCGGATGCAACTGCATGTCCGCCGCCACTCGCCACGACTGTTCCGATCGGTTCCTGAATATCTTTGATTCCATGGCTACGACGCTTCGTATCTCCTTTTCCTTCACCATGGCCGGCATGCACAAGCACTGGAGACGACAGCATCGTCTCTCCTCTATGAGCGGCTGTGATGGTGCGCATTGGCTCATCGACAGAATGCACTCGGTCATGCCCATGGTGTGTAACAGGCACAAGGGTTGGTGTTGTCAGCAATTTGTGACCGCCAGCGCAGCACGTAGCCATCGGCTCGATGACTGAACGCGGCACGTTGTTCGCCATGTTGTTGACGAGGACGGGTGTCGCCAGAGCGAATTCGCCGCCCTTGGTCGCCGCTGTGATGGTGCGGGTCGGCTCGTCGATGGAGTGAGCCCTGTCAGCCCCGCTGTAGTGCGCGATCGGGACGATAAAAGGCTTGGCATTGTCCAGGACGTAGCGTTTTACTCCCTTGGCGATCCGCCGCATCGTAGCCGCCGCCAAGGGCTTTGGCCGCTCGAAGATGGACTTGCCTAGATCAGTAAAGTCGATGCAATCAGCGGCCGGCTTCCATTTCTTCTGCCCCTTCGTAGGTTTCTTGAAATGCGTCGGTGTTGGCCAGGTGATCGGCTGGCCGTCCCGGCGGGCGATCATGAATAGCCGTTCGCGTGTCGTGTGGCCGCCGAAGTCGGCAGCAATCAGGTTGCGCCATTCGACTGTGTAGCCAAGGTGTTCCAGGGCAGAAATGAACCGGCGCCAGGTTTGCCCCTCGCGCTTTGGGTCGGGCACAAGGTATTGCTGCTGGACTGGCACTCGCTCGCCCGGGGCGGCAACGCTGCCATCCAGTTTGATGACTCTGCCGGTGGCCTTGTCGCGCTTGGCGATCAGCGGGCCCCATTTGAGTATTTGTTTGACGTTTTCGAGGCTAATGACATCGGGTTGTACCTGTCCTGCCCAGCGATAACCTACCCAGGAAAGCCCGCGAATCTTCTTGCTGCGGGGCTGCCCGCCGGAGGCTTGCGAATGGTGCGTACAATCCGGACTGAGATGCAGCCAGCCGACCGGCCTGCCCTGAGTCGCGCCCCGCGGCTCGACCTCGTAAACATCAGCGATGTGGTGCCGAGTCAGCGGGTGATTCATCCGGTGCATCGAGAGGGCATCGGCATTGTGGTTGATGGCAATGTCGGGGCTGCGGCCAAAGGCGTTTTCGAAGGCAACCGACATTCCGCCGCCACCCGCGAAAAGATCGACTATCAACTTGTCATGGACGTCGAGGATGAGTTGTTTCCCCATCACACAACCTCCCGCGCGATCACGGCGGCTGCCTGTGTCTTCTCCGCTTCCTTGGCGCGGGCGGCGTCCCGGCGCTTCTCAAGCATCGCAACGACCCGTTCTCTCATCCAGTATGCATCGTGGTCATAGCTCGGATCGCCGCGATATCGGCAGTCGATGACGCTCACGTCGCAGATCAGTTCGTCGAACCACTCAACCGAAGGCTCCGTATCCGCCAGCGCGTCGGCGGCAGGGCGGGTGTAGAGTTTGGTGCCGATTTTCAACCCATGCTTGCGCACAATTCCGGCGATAGGGGCGCTTCCGATAAAGCGGATATCCCATCCATCGCAAATAATCGCTACCGGCCCATCCACCACAGGCGCCGGCGCTACCTGCCTTTCCCAATACACCGTGAGCGCCTTGGCGATGTGTTCGCCGACAGCGTCCTGAAGGGCTTCGGGATTCTCCATGTGGCTGATCCGGCCCCAGCCACGAACGCGGCATAGAATTCCGACTGACTCATCGGCAACCATGTGGCCTTCAGCATCGAAGATGTAGCCGCGCTCAAACCGAAACGGCCCCCTGTAGAGAGCGAGGGCTTGTTTGTTGGTGGTCATAGCCCATCCCCCTCGTCGAACTCGACCTTGATGCAGGCGATGCGGGAGGCGCGCCCTCTTGCCGCGCTACCATCGGCATCTTCCTTTGTCTCATGCAGCAGGACTGATCCCTTGGTGCTGTGAGCGTTGATCCATCTAACATGCTGCTTCTGCTTCGCGCTAATCGCCTCTTGGTTGGCTTTGAGCAGCGCGCGGGAGTGGGTTTCAGCGTGCGCCGCGGTAAGGTGCACAACACCTTCGGCAAGCCGCTGGAAATCTGTTGGCGCCCCACTCCATTGGAATTCACACACGCCGAAAGTGTTTGCCGTCCAGCAGAGCGCACCAAGTTGCGGCGCTTCGCTCTCCGGCATCGGCACTTCGATACCCGCGAGGGTGAAGGTTTTTGGCTTAGGTGGCTGCCAAGATAACTCGCTTGTTCGGTAGCTGCCGTTCTCGGTGAGTATTAGTTGATCTTGGTTTTCCGCTCCAGCCCCAAGGACACAGCAGCGCAATCCGTTGGAATATAGGCAATCATCTACATATACGGGCTTCCTATCGACCCAGGCGAGCGGTGCCATGCGAATGTATTCGGCTGTAGAGCATCCGATCGTGTCATCCTGCAGCCTCACAGCGATGGTCCCAAAATGATCAGGTCCATCGATGTATTTCCAGACGGTGCCAACGTCGGTGCAAATTGCCTCTCCTGCCTTCGCCTTCTCGGCATCGAACGGGCGCAGCAGTGAGTAGTCTTTATCCTTCATAGCAGCCTCCAAGAGCGTCAACGAGTTCTTTGTGCAGCAGCGCCAATTCCCCCGTCATCAGCGTGAAATCCAGATCGAACCGTTCTTCTTCATTCTCGGCTTGCCCGTCGTTTTCCTCTTTCAAGATGTCGAGAAATGACAATCGCTTGATGTGCATGTCGCTGCTCAATACGAACGAAATCCGATCATTCCAGGTCAGTGCAAGGCGTGTGACGCTCTTTCCAGTGGCGATGTGTTGCGGGATTTCATCGCCGTCCAGCGTGTGCTTGGCGTAACGAACGATGGCGTTTTCTGCTGAACGAAGCTCCAGGTCTTGATCGATCGCGAAGCGTCCGGGCGACTCGCCGTCAGCTACCCACGATGTCATTGCGGCAAGAGGCCGGGGATGCGGTTTCCTTTGCGGCGATGGCGCCGATTGGGGTCAGGCTCAAGGAAGAGTTCTGCCGGGCGGAGACGGAGCGGCGGCTGACTGAGCTGCGGTGGTTGCAGGATTTGCGGCAGTACCGAGGGAAGTACGATCCGGAGGTGACGGTGCGGATTGGGGCGAACCGTTCGAAGGCGTTTGTTCGGAAGACGCGGGTGAAGGTGAAGACGGTGGATTCGCGGATGGCGGATCTGTTGTTTCCGTCGAATTCGGAGCGGAGTTTCACGCTGTCGGCGACGCCGGTTCCGCAGATTGCGCCGGATCTGAAGAAGATGGTGTCGGGGGAGTTGACGCAGGCCAACGGCGGGCAGCCGCCTTCGGAATTCGAGGTGAAGGAGGCCATAAAGAAGCTGACGGATCGGGCGGCTGCGGGTATGGCGCAGGCGATCGACGATCAGTTGACGGAGTGCCAGTACAAGAACGTGGCGCGCCAGGTGATCCATTCGGGGAATCTGTACGGTACCGGGGTGTTGAAGGCGCCGCTGGTGGAGAAGAAGGTTCGGCAGTCGTTCGTGCGCGAGCCGAAGGACAAGGGCGGCAAGTGGACGCTGGTGTCGGAAACCTATGTGACGCCGTTCGTGGATTGGGTGCCGCTGTGGCGGTTTTATCCGGACATGTCGGCCACTACGTTGGAGGATTGCCGTTACGTGTTCGAGCGGCACGTGATGACGAAGTCCGCCATGCTGGCGCTGGCCAGGCGGAAGAGTTTCAACGCCCGGGCGATTCGGGATTACATGGCGGCGCGGCCGGAGGGGGAAGTGCAGGCGAACCACTTCGATGTGGAGCTGGCTTCGCTGGGCGACCGGGAGGCGCGGGCGCAGAGCCGGACGGGGCAGTACGAGGTGATAGAGCGCTGGGGCTGGCTCGATGCGCAATCCTTGCTCGATTGCGGGATGGCGATTCCGGAGGCGCGCCGGCACGAGACGTTTTTCTCGAACGTGTGGTTCCTGCCGAACGGGGAAGTAGTGAAGGCGGTGTTGCAGCCGATCAACGGGGTGTTGTGGCCGTATCACCTGTACTACTTCGACAAGGACGAGACGAGCATCTTCGGCGACGGGCTGGGGGCGATCATGCGCGACGACCAGGAGATGTTGAACGCGGCGGTGCGCATGATGCTGGACAACGCGGCGCTGACGGCGGGGCCGCAGCTGGAGGTCAATACGCGGCTGGTGGGAACGACCGAGAAGATCAACGAGATTTTTCCGTTCAAGGTGTGGCCGCGTACCGGCGATGATCCGGGCTCGCCGGCGGTGCGCGTGCTGGAGATTCCGAACCATCTGAATGTGTTGTCGACGCTGGTCGGGATGTTCGAGAACAACACGGACGAGATTACGGCGATTCCGCGTTTCATGACCGGGGAGAATGTGGCGTCCGGGGCGGCGGGGACGGCTTCGGGGATGTCGATGCTGATGGGGGCGGCTTCCATCGTGATGAAGGATCTGATCAGTTCCTTCGACGAGGGGGTGACGAAGCCGTTCATCCTGGCGCTGTACCGGTGGAACATGCAGTTCAATCCGGACGACGGGATCAAGGGCGATTTCGATGTGCAGGCGAACGGTACGTCGTCGATGGTGGCGAAGGAGGTGCGGGCGCAGCAGTTGGATCAGTTCTCGCAGCTCGCGGCCAATCCGATGGATGCGCCGTACATCAAGCGCGACAAGCTGTTGCGGCAGCGCGCCGATGCGCATGATCTGTCCGACGTGGTCAAAAGCGAGGAAGAGGTTCAGGCCGAATCGAACAATCCGATGGCGCAGCAGCAGGCGGCGATGATGGAGACGCAGGCGAAGTTGTCCATGGCGAAGTTGGAGGCGGAAATCGAGAAGTTGGGCGCCGAGGTGGCGCGCCTGCGGGCGGACGCGGTGAACAAGAACGTGGCCAGCGCCTATGCGGCGATGCAGGCGGGCGGGGTGGCGGCGCAGTCGCCGAACATTGCGCCGGCCGGTGATGAGATTCTGCGGTCGGCGGGGTGGAAGGATTCGACGCCGGAGGAATCGACGGCTGATGCGGTGGGGTCGGACCCGGTGCCGCCGAACGGGTTGCCGGAGGCTCAGTTGCGGCCCGATCCGGCGGGGGCGATGCGCGGGCCGAATGTGGGTATGCAGACGCCGGAAATGGAAAGCGCGTGATGGACCGGCAGGGCGCTCTGCGCGCGAAGCTGATGACGCAGTTCGGCGATGTGCGCGCCTATTACGGGCATCCGCTGTATGCCGAGTTCGTGAAGCTGCTGGGCGCGGTGGAGCTGTGTTTTCAGGAGGAGTTGATGACGGTTGCGCCGGAACGGCTGCTGTTCAAGCAGGGGGCGGCGAATCAGGTGCGGGTGTTGCGCGATGCGCTTGCCGATCCTTCCAAGGCTGCGCCCCTACAACCGCCGATCGTTTGATTTTTTAACCCCTGGCCGCAAGGTTCAGGACAGTTGAATGCCGGGACTTCCCGGCTTTTTTTATGGAGAAGTCAATGGCAACCAAGGAAAGTGTGTTGGAAGACAACAAGCAATACGAAGACGCCTTCAATGAGGAGGTTTTGCCGCCGGCAGAACTGTCGGAGGATGAGGCATTCGGGTTGAATCTGCCGCCTGCCGATGGCGAGGGTCAGAGCGCCAGCGAGACGGACGGCGCGCCCATTGCTACGCAGGCCGGGGAGGCGATCGAGCCTGGGGCGGCGGACATGGCCGGCGGGGAGGTTCCGCCCGGAGGCGAGATGGCGCCGGAAGGTCCGGGGGCCATGCCGCCGATGTCGCAGGCGGAACGTTCCTGGGAGGGGCGTTTGCGCAAGCGTGAGGAAGAATTGCGGGCGATTGCGGGCGAACTGCAGGCGCGAGAGGCGCAGCTTATGGCGGCGCAGGAGCAACTGGGCGCGCAGGCTCGTGGGCAAGGGCCGGAGGTTCCTGCGGCGGCAGACGGCGGGGGTGTTGCGGCGGCGGTTGTTGCCGACGGGCAGATGGATGCGGCTACGGCGGCTAAACAGCTTTCGGAGGAATTCGGCGAGGATTTCGTTTCGATGATCAATGCGATTGCCACGAACGCGGCGGCGAAGACTACCGGCACTACTGTCCAGGCTATCGGCGATACGGTGTCGAACATCATTGCCGACATCAAGGATGGCCGCCAGCAGCGGCATTTCAAGGAGATTTACCGGGCGCATCCGGACGCTTTCGAGATTGCCGAGTCCGCCGAGTTCCAGGCGTGGATCGATGCGCTGCCGCCCAATCGGCAGGCCGATGTGGCGCAGGTGATCGCCGAGGGGGATTCGGACGATATCAACGCCTTGTTGGCTGAATACAAGCAGTCCATTGGCGGCGAGGATTCTGGGAAGGATGTGCCGGAGGCCGAAATCGATGCGGCGGAAGGGGTGCGGTCGACCGGCTTGCGTCTGCCCGTGGAGCCGGCTGCCGGCAAGGACGATTATGAAGCCTCGTGGGGAGAGTTCAAGGATTAGCAGCCCATGTCGGAACCGTTGGAAATCGGATCAGCCGTAAGGTTCAGCCGAAGGTTCCGATGCTTCCCTTGCTCGCAATGCTCGATGGGCGTTGGCAATACAGTCGATGATCATTGCAACGATGATGATGATCTCGTATAGGTGGAAGAACGGGGCGGCGGTGCCGAGATAATTCGTATCGTTCCCGATTTCGTACGCCTCGCTCCCAAGAAGAAGCAGGGATTTTATCCAAGGCAATTTCGACGGGGCGATGAGGAGCGAACAGCAAGCGCAGAAAACAACGGGAACGACAAATGGCGTGCTGGAACCGGTGATCCGGTGGACAACCCCTTGCGCCCAGATATTGTTTCCATAAATGTATGAATTTCCCTCGTAATGCCCATGGAATAACGTGGCGACAATGGAAATCTGCAATAAGACGAAAAGAATTCTGGATGGCTTGTTTTCCACTGCCCCCTCCTGGCAAGCGGTAAAGGCTTCTTCACGAAAACGGCTCGAAAGGCGTGATTAGACTAAACCCAGCCAGTCTTGTTCCCTGTGCCGGTGCGGGTAATCGCCGGACTCCCTTCCCTGCGGGAGCGATGACAGGGACGAAGCAACAGACCACCGCGCAAGAAAACCCCGGCGATACCCGGATGGGCCGCCCATGGGGGGAGTTCTGCATACGGAAAGGTGTCGGCTTCGTGTAAGGCGTTGCCCATGCCGATGCGTTCGGCGGCGACTTCGCTTTTATCGATGCAGTTATTCCATTTTCGTAAAACTCCCAAGAAAGGATGTTTCCATGAATCAAACCCAAACCGCTTATGGCGATATTTCGCCGCGTACGGCCGCTTACGCCGAGAAGGAACTTCTGAAGCGCGGCCTGCCGTATCTCGTCCTGGAGAAGTTCGGCCAGGCCAAGCCCTTGCCGGAAGGCAATTCGAAGGTCATCAAGTTCCGCCGTTACTCGGCGTTGCCGAATACCCCGGTGGCGCTTACGGAAGGCGTGACGCCTGCGGGCCAGACCTTGGCTGTTACCGACATCACGGCGACGCTGGAGCAGTACGGAGACAAGATTACGATCACCGATGTGATCCTCGACACGCATGAGGATCCGGTGCTCAACGAGTCGGTGACGCTGCTCGGCGAACAGGCGGCGCAGATGGTCGAGAAGATGCGCTTCGGGGTGTTGAAGGCCGGCACCAGCGTGCAGTACGCCAACGGGGCGACTCGGGACGCGGTGAATAAGCCGCTTACGCTGCCGATCCAGCGGCGTTGCATCCGCTCGCTGAAGCGCCAGAATGGCCGCCCGATCACCACGGTGGTCAAGAGCACGGCGGCCTTCGGCACGGAGGCGGTGGCGCCGGGCTATATCGGCCTCGTGCATCCGGACGTGGAGAACGATGTGCGCAATCTGGCTGGCTTCGTGCCGGTGGAGAAGTACGGCAGCCTGTCGCCATACGAGAACGAAATCGGCAAGTGCGAGGACGTGCGCTATCTGTCCTCGACGATCTTCGAGCCGTGGGCGGATGCCGGCGGCGAGAAGGGGGAGATGCTTTCCTCGACGGGGGCCAAGGCGGACGTGTATCCGGTTCTGTACGTTGCTCGCGATGCTTATGGCATTGTGGCGCTGAAGGGGCTGTGGGCGATCACGCCGATGGTGGTGAATCCGAAGCCGAGCGATTCCGATCCGCTGGCGCAGCGCGGGCATTGCGCCTGGAAGGCGATGCAGACGGCGGCGATTCTCAATGATGCCTGGATGATTCGGGCGGAGGTTGCGGCGACGGCTTGACCGCGGTGATAAACCGGCGCGGGGTTTCGGCGCTGTGCCGGTTTTCGCGGCTTACATTCGGCGGATAGCGCTTCGCTCATCCGCCCTACGGATGGGTTTGATGTTGTTTGGATTTTTGAAAGGATTTTCATGGACAAAATTGCTCAGGCTTGCAACAACCTGACACCGTCGCAAAACGGCCAGGCCTTGTATGCCTTGCTCAAGGAGATGAGCGACAAGCTCGACGCGGTCAGTGGCGGCGCGAGCGCAGGCGACGTGGCGCAGTTGCGCACCGATCTGACGGCTCTCAAGACTTCGGCTGCCGGCGATCTGGAGAAGCTGCGCGCATCGCACGCGGCGATGGCGGCGAAGTTGAATGCCGACGACGGCGTGACCGGCACCGATTACGCCAGTGTGGCATCGCTGGATACCAAGGTCTGAGGCTGCACGACCTTCCTCTACCCATTTGAACCCGCTGCGGCGGGTTTTTTCATTTCTGAACGAGGCAAATCAATCATGGCTAAAACCCAAAACGAACGGATCGTCACGCTGGACGATCAGGCCGATACCACGAGCGCGGTACCGGCAGCCGAGGAACGGGCAACGGAGGTTGTCGGCGCGAATTTCGACGACCAGTTGAGCGGCGACAAGGTGAAGGTGGAGATTAACGAGAGCGACGGTGTCGGCGGCAAGGACGATGTGTTCGTGCAGATCAACGGCTATGCCTACAAGATCAAGCGCGGCGTGCCGGTGCTGATTCCGGTCGAGGTGATGAAGGTCATCGAGAACGCGACGATGACGGTCTATGAGGCACTCGGCGGCGGCCCGAGCGAGCGCCGGATCAAGCGTTTCAATTATTCGGTCCTGGGGCATTTTCCCAAGAGCGAGGCACAGTAAGCGATGAAGGCGCTGACCGAGTTCCTGCCGGAGGTGCTGCCGCACGTACCCGGCTGTCCGCAGCCTGTGGCGGTCAATGCCGTCAGGAATGCGGTCATCGAGTTCCTGGCCGATACGGGGCTGCTGGAGCAGACGGTGGCGGTGTCACTCTCTCCCGAGGAGGTGGAATATTCCATCGACGTGGATACGGGGCGCGTGGCGACGACGGTGGTGCGCGCGGCCTGCAACGGACAGATCGTGACGCCTTCCTCGCCGGCGATGCTGCAAGGGCAAAACCCGCTTTGGCACGCCGAGCGGGGAATGCCCCGGCATGTGTTCATCCGGTCGGGGATGCTGGTTGTCGTGCCGATTCCGGTCAAGGCGGGGGAGTTGTCGGTGACATTCAGCTGTTCGTACTCACGCCGCACCGAGAAGGTCGATGACTTTGTTCTCGAAGACTGGATCGAGGCGGTTTCCTATGGGGCGCTCTCGCGGCTGTTTGCTCTGCCTGGACCGTTTGTCAACGAGCAGCGGGCTATGGTGTTCCGTTCGTTGTTCGTTTCGGAAAAGGACCGTGCGAAGGTTTCGCGGCTGACGGGGAGCGCGGAGCAATCCCTGCACATGCTCCCGCGGAGGTTCGGCTGATGGCGGTGACGGTGAAATCGATCCTGGATGCCACGCTGACGATCCTGATGGATGCCAAGGCGACGCGCTGGACGGACGTGGAGCGCCTGGGGTGGCTTAACGAGGGGCTGCGCGAGTTGATCGTGCTGCATCCGGAGGCGAAGGTGAAGCGCGTGCCGGTGACGCTGGCGATCGGCGCGCGGCAGAGCCTGCCGGCGGATTGCCATCTGCTGCTGGGCGTGGAGACGGCGGCGGGCGGCGTGGTGCTGCCGTGCGAGCGGGCGATGCTGAACGCCTTCGATCCGGGGTGGATGAAGCGGAAGGCCAACGATGTGGTGCATTACCTCTACGCGCCGGAGGATCCGCTGGTGTTCTACGTGTATCCGGCGCAGTCGGGGGACAAGTTCGCCGTGGAGCTGAAGTATTCGGCGTATCCGCAGGAGGCCGTGGCGGACGGCAGCCTGGATGTGCTCGACAAGTACGCGAGCAATCTCATCAATTTTGTGCTCTACCGCTGTTTTGCCAAGGACGCCGAGTATGCCGGCGCGGCGGAACTGGCGGCGAGTTACCTGAAACTGTTCGCGGGGTGAAAAGATGGCGGCGGCTACCTATGACATGAAGATTGAACAGGGCGTCTCGCGAAAGGTGATTTTTCGGTGGAAGGACGGTGACGGTGTGCCGGTGGATCTATCGGATTACACGGCGCGGATGCAGTTCCGGCCGAGTAGGACGAGCGATACGGTGTTTCTCGAGCTGACGACGGAGAACGGCGGGATCGATCTTGGCGGGGTGGATGGAACGATTACGCTGATATTTACCGACGAGCAGACCGGGGCGCTCTCCAAGGGCGGCGTGTATGACGTGAAGCTCTACATCGATGGGGAGGCTCGCCGTTTCGTCGAGGGCGCCATCGAGGTATCGACGGGGGTGACGCGCGATGAGTGAGGTAACGGTTGTCGAGGAGGGCGGCGTCCAGGTCGTCGAGATTACGGCTGATGTGTCGAGCCAGGTCGTCGAGATTGTTGCGCAGGGGCCGCAGGGGAAGAAGGGCGATACCGGGGAAATGAATCCCCTGATACCGGTGTATCTGGCAGAGGCGAAGCAGGCCCGTAACGAAGCGGTGGCCGCCAAGAACACGAGCGAGGTGCATGCGTCGAATGCCTCGGTCAGCGCCGGAGCGGCGAAGGCTTCGGAGACGGCTGCCGCGGGATCTGAGGCAGTGGCGGCGGCGAAAGCCGAGGCGGCGAAGAAGAGCGAGACGGAATCCATCGTTGCGGCGGCGGCATCGGGAACGAGCGCCAGGGCGGCGGCGGGTTCTGCCGGTGCGGCGGATGCCAGCGCGACAGCGGCGTATGATGCCGAGACGGCGGCAGCTGCCTCGGCGGCTACTGCAAATACCAGGGCCAATGCAGCTTCTACGAGCGCCACCAACGCGGCGGCTTCGGAAACGGCGGCGGGCAAGTCTGCCGTCTCGGCCAAGAGCAGTGCCGATGCTGCGAAAACGAGCGAGACGAAGGCGGCTGCTTCGGAGACGAAAGCGGCGGCGAGCGAGACGAATGCGGCGAAGTCCGCGACGGCGGCGGCAGGCTCGGCGACGACTGCGACAACGAAGGCGCTCGATGCCGGGAAAAGCGCATCGACGGCAACGGGCAAGGCAGCGGACGCGGCGACGAGCGCCGGGCAGGCCGCGTCGTCGGCGGCTTCCGCTGGGGCTTCGGCCACGGCGGCTGCAGCTTCCGCCGGGACGGCCGGCACCAAGGCGAGCGATGCGACTACGTCCGCCACCGCGGCGGCGGCATCGGCGAAGACGGCATCGGACAAGGCCACGGCGGCCAGCACCAGCGCGGCGAACGCTGAAGGTTCGGCGGCAAGCGCTTCGACGAATGCCGTGAATTCGGGGAATTCGGCCAGGGCGGCGGAGGCCTCGGCCAAGGCGGCGGCAGCGAGCGCTAAAGAAGCCCAGAACAGCGCCACAACGGCGGGTGCCAAGGCCACGGAAGCGGTGACGAGTGCGGGCAATGCGCTGGATTCGAAGAACGCGGCCAAGGAGAGCGAGACGAAGGCGGCGAGTTCGGCGGCATCGTTGGCGGCGGCATTGGCGCAGTATCGCGAGCAGTACCTGGGTTCGTTCGATGATGACCCGACCGTTGATGGCAACGGGAATCCGATCCGCGAGGGGGCGGAGTATTTCAATACGGTGACCGACAAGCTGCGCGTGTATGTTCTGCCGGGCGGCTGGCAGGATGCCGACGAATCGGCTCAGGCGGCTACACAGAATGCCCTGAACAGCGCCGCGGCGGCGGCTGCCAGCGCTACGGCGGCGGCGGCTTCGGCGACGGCGGCAACGGCGAAGGCCGCGGCGGCGCAAGCGAGTGCCGGAGATGCGGCGGATTCGGCAGGCGCAGCGGAAAGCCATGTGGCGCAGGCGGCGAGTTCGGCGTCTACCGCCAAGACGCATGCCGACGGAGCGGCCGCGTCGGCGACGGCAGCGGCGAATTCCGCGAGTCAGGCGGCAAGCTCAAAAACAGCAGCAGCGGCAAGTGCCGTGGAGGCGGCGGCTTCGGCGGCGGCGGCCAGGACGCATGCGGGGGATGTCGGTAACCCCCATAAGGTGACAAAGGCGCAGGTCGGGCTTGGCAATGTCGACAATACGAGCGATGCGGACAAACCGGTCAGCAGAGCGACGCAAGCGGCGCTGGATGCCAAGGCGCCGAAGGATTCGCCGACCTTTACCGGGCCGGTGACGGCGTCGAAGTTCGTCGGGGATCTGGAAGGCGTGGCGGCGAATGCCGCACAACTGCAAGGAGTTCCCGGGCACCATTTCATTTACGGCGACAACAGTAGCGGCACGATCAATACTACCCCGGGTGATGGAGGTATCGGAGCCAACAACCTGGCGCGCAGCGGGTTTTTCCGGGACAACGGTGGCAATTTCGGTTCTCTTGGCATCAATATCGTGCATCCGCATGGACTGGGTCATTACGCATTACAGATAGCGAGCACCACCTACGACAACGGCGAACTGCTGTTCAGGTTCCAGTCCGAGCAAAAATGGCAGGCACCAAAAACCCTGGTGTCTTCCACAAATGTTGGAAGCTACGCGATTGACCTCGTATCTAACCAGACGGTTGTTGGGGAAAAGACCTTCACGCAATCGATCAAGACTCATGCCAACTTCATCATTAAGGGAGGGATGAATCCCACCCACGACTACGGCATTTTGATGGATGTAAATGGCGCCTTCAATATCAGCCGCTTAAAAAAGGATGGCGTTTGGGACTGGTCGTTGGTTCAGCTCTCCGACAAGGGGGATATGATCCTTGGCGGAATGTTGTCGACGGGGAAAGGTATTATCACCAGCGATAGCATCAGAATTGCCGGGGCAGGTCAGTTACAGGTAGGCACGGGGGAAGCCGGCGTAAAAACGTTGCACTTTGTCAACGATAAACGCCACCTCTTTTTCCACCTTCAGCCTGATGGAAACGCTTTTGGTTTGTGGGATCAAAACAAAGGCATCAATCGATTTGTCTCCGACTCAGACGGCAATTTCACCATTGGTGGCTATTCATGCGCCAGAATATTCGTAGCGTCGAACGACGGCAACTATTATTGCGATCCGACCGGACATTCGCGTTTTACGGGGGTGACGCTCTCAACGAATGTATGGAGCATAACCAGTAGTGACGGGGCGGTGCGTGCATATTTCACCAACAACGGCCCCAGTGTTTTGCGTGGCGGCGGGGCAGGGTGGTATCACGTTTTTCAGGATGCTGCCGGCGCTGATCGCTCTATTCTCGAAGGCGCTGGAAACTTCTACACCACCGGCAACATCACCGCCTATTGGTCCGACCGCCGCCTGAAGCAGAAGATCGCCACGCTGCGCGGCGGGCTGGAGGCAGTCTGCCGCCTGCGCGGCGTCGAATTCGAGTGGAACGGCAAGGGGCGCAAGCTGCACGGCAAGCAGCGCGGCGAGAAGGAAATCGGTTTCATCGCGCAGGAGGTGCAGGAAGTCATTCCCGGCGCCGTTGCGGAAAACCTGCTGGGCAAGGCCAAGGACGGCAGCCATTACCTGACGGTCAAGAAAGAGATGATCGTTCCCCATCTCGTGGAGGCGATCAAGGAACTGGCCGGCGCAATCCGGGAGCTGGCGCAGTCGGTCAGGGCGGTATCCGCGCGGGTGAAAAAACTCGAACAGCGTTTCGACACTTTGAAAGGAAAAGCATGAGCGCGAATTATGGCGAAGCGTATGTGGCCGGCAAGCAATGGCAGCGGGCGGCAGCGATGAACATCTACAACCCCTTCGGCGGCGTTGCCTCGGTCGTCGTGCAGGAGGAGCGGCTGATCCAGCTCGACGAATCGATCGTCACCCAGGCCGTGCCGATGACGATCAACGAAGCGTTTGCGCCGGAGGATGACGGCTGAGCTGCTGCCGCCCAATCTCGCGCAGACGGCGCACAACGTGGTGTTGCACAACGGCGGCGTGCGCTCGCTTTTCTCTCCTGTCCAGGTGGCGGCACCGACCAAGCCGGGCGTCAAGAAAACCATCTTCCGCTTCGGGCGCCGGCAGCCAGAGGACAAGTACTGGTTTACGTGGACTACGCCGGTCAACGTGGTCAACGGGCCGATCGCCGGGGACGTGAGCGAGCGGACGTATTTCACCGGCGACGGGCGGCCGAAGAAGACGGATTTTTCGCTGGCGCTGCAAGGCGGCACGGATTATCCGTTTGCCGCCTACGACCTCGGGGTGCCGGCGCCGAAGAGCGCGCCCTCGGTGGAAAACGTTGTGGGCAAGGGGCCGGAGGTGGTGGAGACGCGGGCGTATGTCTACACCAACGTGACGGCGTGGGGGGAAGAATCGGGGCCGTCGCCCGCGGCATTGGGCGAAGCGAAGGCAACGCACGTGTGCAAGCTGACGCTGACCGATCCGCTGCCGTCCGGGGCCTACGCGATCAACGCGCGGCGGATTTACCGCAGCGTCACCTCGTCGGCCGGGACGAATTATTACTACGTGGCGCAGTTGCCGGCCGGCACCCTGGAGTTTGTGGATTCGCTGGATATCGCCAGTGTCGGCGAGCCCTTGCCGTCGCTCGATTGGGATATGCCGCCGGATGCTCTGGCCGGGCTGATTGCCTTGCCTTCCGGTGCGCTGTGCGGCTTTACGGGCAAACAAGTGTGCTTCTCGGTGATCGGCGCGCCTTATGCCTGGCCGCAGAAGTACCGCCTGACCTGCGATTACGAGATCGTGGCGGTGGCGGCGATGGGGCAGGGGGTGGTGGTGCTGACCGAGGGCTATCCGTATCTGATCAATACCGGCGATCCGGAGGGGGCGATGATGATCCGCCTCGATGAAGAGCAGTCCTGCGTATCGGCGCGCTCGGTGGCGTCCTATCAAGGCGGCGTGCTGTTTGCCTCGCCGGATGGGCTGGTGCTGGTGAATTCCGAAGGCTCGGAGATTGTTACCCGGGCCCTGTTCGACAACAGGACGTGGCGCGCTCGGGGGCCGGAGAACATCTTCGCGGTTAAGCACGATGGGCGTTACTACGGATTCTGGAAAGAGGGCGGGTTTGTTTTCGATGCGAGCGGCAATTTCACAACGCATTCGATTACGTCGACGGCGGCCTACGTCGATCCGGTGCTGGACCAGTTGTATCTCACCGACGCCGATGGGCTGACGATCCGGAAGTGGGACTCGGGGGCGGCGCTGACGCACGAATACCGGACCAAGCGGATGAACCTGCCGGCTCCGGCAAACTTCTCGTGTGCGCAGGTCAAGGCGAACACGTTTGCCGATCTGAGGTTTCGGGTGTTCGGGGATGGCATTCTGGTGCATGAGGAAGCGGTGACTTCCCCTGAACCGTTCCGGCTGCCGGGCGGGTTCCGGTCCCGGCTGTACGAGTTCGAGATCGCCGGTACGGATCACTGGACGGCGTTTGCGCTGGCTGCTTCGATGCAGGAGTTGAAACGTGAGTTCTGATCCTCTACGCGCTTTGCGTGCGGTTGGTGGAAAACTGGCGAGTTCTGGCGGGTTAAAGCTGCCGAACATCCCCGCTGTGCCGATGACGGCGGATGCCGGGGTGGCGAATTTTCTTGGATCGGTGAAATCCTGGCTGGAAAAGGCGATGGGGTCGGGGTTGTCGGGATTCGCCACGCGGCGGGATCTGATCGACACGGGCGTTATCACGATCGACGATGACGGTTCGACATATTATCCGCTGGTGCCGGATGCGGCCATCCCGCCGATTCCCACGGGCTTATCCGCCAGCGGGGCGATGACGACGATCATCCTGCAATGGGACGATCCGGCCAAGGCTTACGGCAACCACGGCTATACCGAAGTGTGGTCGGCACAGGCGGATAATTTCACGCAGGCGGTGCTGATTGGGCAGTCGCTCGGCTTCATGTACAACCATGCCGTGGGGCAGGGAGCCAAGCGCTTTTACTGGATTCGGTTCGTCTCCTCAACCGGGGTCAAGGGGCCGTATCAGGGCGTAGCCGGCGTGCGCGGGGAAACGTCGCCCGATCCGGCGTATCTGCTCGACCTGCTCGAGGGAGAACTGTCCGAGAGCCAGCTCGTCAAGGATCTGAACGAACGGATCGATCTGATCGACAAGAGCGATATCGACAAGGCGCAGGCCAACGGCGGCATCATGCAGGAGATCCGGCACCAGGGAGCGGATATCACGAACCTGCAAGTGCAGGTGTCGATGCTGTCGAATCCCGAGTTCGATGCGAATTACACGGGGGGATATTCCATCGGCAACGTTGTGGCCTTCGACGGGAAGCTGTGGAAATGCATCAAGGCGACCGGCGAAGCGCCGATCGTGCCGCCGGCGGAGAATACATTCTGGACGAAGGTTTCCGATTACGTGGATTGGACGGCGGCGATCAGCGCCGAGAACAAGACGCGGGCGACGGCGGATTCGGCATTGGCGAAAAGCGTGACCACCTTGCAGACGACCGTTGGCAATCACACGACATCGATCCGGACGCAGCAGGAATCGATCGACGGGATTTCGGCGAAGTACTCGGTGAAGATCGACGCCAACGGCTACGTGAGCGGCTTCGGGCTGATCAGCGAGGCGAATGACGGTGTGCCGAGATCCGAATTCGCCATCGTTGCCGACAAGTTTTCGATTGCGCCCGTGGCGACCGAGCACGGGGCTGCGGACGGTTCGCCGTTCTTTTACCTGACGCGGCCGACGGTGATCAGCGGCGTGGAGGTGCCGGCCGGGGCGTACATGAAGTCGGCCTTCATCTGCGATGCGGCGATCACCAACGCCAAAATCGCGAACCTGGCGGTCGATACGGCGAAGATCGCCGATATGGCGATCACCGATGCCAAGATCAACAATCTTGACGCCAGCAAGATCGATACCGGGTATCTGTCCGCCAAGCGCATCCTGGCCTACTCGATCACCGCCGACAAGATCGACTCGCGCGGGCTGACGATCAAGGATGACAAGGGGAATATCCTGTTCGGAGCCGGTACGCCGATTTCCGTGTTGAACATATCAGGGCTCGGCACGATGGCGACCAGAAATGAGGTAACGGCCGCCGAAGTCGCAGGACTGGGGCCGATGGCGCTGAAGGAAACCGTCAATTGGCAGACCGATTTAGTCAATATCCCGGTGTTCGGCAGATTCGCCTGGCTCTCGACGATCACCGCGGCCAACGTCAGCACCTTTATCGAGTCGGCCGCCATCGGCACCGCGCATATCGCCAACGCCGCGATCACGACGCTGAAGGTAGCGACCGGGGCGATTACCTTCAACCTGTATTCTGATTTCTCGGGGCGGCAGTATCTGGTCAAGGGGTCGCAAACCGATGTTGGCGGCGTGGTGTTCAACGTAGATGCCGATGCGGGAAGCAATACGATTGTCGAGTTGCGCTGGTGGCTGGGCTTGGGGACGGACAAGAAAGCGTATTCCTGGCCGGTCACCGTCAGGATTTACCGGGACAGTACGATGCTCAGGGAATTCTCTGGAAGCGTCGGGCATTTCATGGAAGGGCAAGTCGTATCTACCTCTAATTCACAAGGATTTTTAGTCGGCTCTGTCAAAGACGGGGGAAGTTCCGATGCGGGATACACGCCAGTACCCGTCGTATCAGAAATCATTCCGGTGGACATGGTGTTGAGCGGCGGGGCGGGGGATGGTTCACGCACGGTCATGGATTACAACTGTCCGCCAGGGTGGCATCGGTACTGGATTTGGGTGGCCATCAACTCCATATTTAAGGGCGATCCTGCCATCTACGTGCAGACTCGCAAAATGTGGGTGAGATTCACACGGAGGTAACATGCCGACCTATACCATTGTTGATGACAAAAACATCGTTGCCGTTGTTACGGCGGATACGAAGGAGATTGCCGAACGTTGCGCCGGCAAGGATGGGGTTCGCGCCATCGACGGCGCTTTCCCGCAAGCGGATTTCTTTTGGAATGGCAAAGAGCCGGAACCGCGGCGTGACATTGCGCCATCGATATCCTCGGGCACGGCCGTTGCCGGGGAGAAAGTTCTCGTTCGCGGGGTGCCGGCAGATGCTGCGGTGCAATCCTTTGAGATGGATCAGCGGCGGCTCGGCAACGGCGATGTCGAAATCGATACGGCGGGTTTCGAGGGAAATCTCTCGTTACGTATCTACGGCGATCGGTATCGAGATGCCTTCCTGGATCTGGATGTCGTGTCGCTGGAAACGGCACGCCGAAAGAAATCGGAGGCGATTTCGAACGCCTGCGCGGCGGCGATCACGGCGGGGTTCCGTTCGTCGGCGCTGGGGGTGGAGCATCTGTATCCGACCAAGATGACCGATCAGCAGAACCTTGCTTCCTCGGTACTGGCGAGCACGCTGCCGGGTGTGGCGGCAGACTGGACGACGCCTTTCTGGTGTGCGGATGCGGCGGGGCAGTGGGAGTTCCGGAAGCATAGCGCCGGACAGATCCAGGAGGTCGGCAGGCAGGCCAAGGCGGCCATACTGGAGGCGATGAGCCGCAATGAATCTTTGCAGCGCGCCGTCAAGGCGGCTTCTTCTCTCAAGCAATTGGAGGCTATCCGATGGCAATGAAAATTCTCGATGCATTTTTACCGAAAGCCCGTTTCCTGTGGGTGGCTTTCAAGTCGCGCGCCATTGCGGTGCTGCTGTGGGGATTGTGCACCGTGGCGCTGCCGGTGCTGTGGGTCATGCAGTTAATGCAGGCTTTGTTCGGCTCGGTGGATCGTTCGATCCGGATGGCGGTTGCGCACGATCAGTGCGGCAATGCGCTGTTCGGGGGGATTCCGACGATGACGATATCGGCGCGGACGGGGCTGGCGCTTCGGGAGGGGAAGCGATGGGCGAGGATCGTGGCGCCGGTCATCGATTTCTTTTTTGGGGAAGGGCATTGTGCCGGCGAGGCCCTCGGTTTCGGGGATGGGGCGGGGCGCTGCGGGCGATGTGGCTGAATCACGCAGGATTGACCGGCACTTTCTGTGGCAAATAATCGACCGAAGCTGGCGTTCTGCCAAGTCATTTATTTGACTTTCCTTCTTCGGGAGTAAAGATCAATATAAGATCTCGTCCGATCAGCTCGGGAAGTGGCGGTTTAGGTAACGGCGATGACTTATAGATCGCTCGTTCCATGGCTAGGTCATAGTCTGGGTAGCCACTGGACCGGTCAAGTTTTACGTCAATAATCTTGCCATTCGGAAGCTGCGTAACAAAGAAATCCACTCTCGCATTCGATGGTGTCCCTTTGGGGATGTAAATATTTTCGTGGACCTTCTGTTTTACGGCCTTTATATAAGAAACTGCAAGAGCGTTTGGGCTCAGAGCGTCTGGGCTCGGCGGATCGGACGCACAACTCAAAAGGCTTGCAGCTACGACCAAGGAAATTATTGGATTAAATAGGGAGCGATGAGGATGCATGGTTTTTTTTGAAGCCTAACGTTTGAAGTTGCCGGCCTTCGCGGCGGCTTCCGAGCGAGCGGTTTAGTCCATTTGCCAGTTGATGTAATGTAAAAAAACATGAGCATTCGCATTCTCCGTTTTGTTGAAGAAAAAAGGAAGCGAAACAAATCTGATGAAAACCTTTGTACTGAGGAAGCCCGTAAGTACGGGGGATTAAGTGAAGTTTTCTTGAGCGGAATTGGTTCGATCAAATATGCAACAATCGTGAATGAGCCAGATTTCGTTCTGGAAACGCCACAAAAAACGGCAGCACCATATCGCTTTGAACCGATGAACTTAATACGGGTTATCCACAGAGTTGTTCATATAATTCTGGGGAGAGACCAGGCCACGACAATCGTGGGGAGCGCGACGCGCTCATTGCAGCGACGGCTCTTTTGCATGGGATGACGGTCGTTACCCGCAACGTGGCCGATTTCCAGCCCACGGGAGTGGCTATCCTCAACCCGTGGGAATCGATCTTATAGTCGCAATGCCGTGGCTCAGTTTGCTGAAGCGCGTTCTCCCGATTGATGCAATAGGAGTCATAGTTATGAGGACCACTCATTCATTAAAAGAAGCGGTCTCGATCTGAACAATTGTACACACCGTTTAGCAGGCCTCTATTGTCCGAATTCGTCACACCCCTCGGGGCCTAGCGGCATCGTCGCAATGGACGTGCCAACGGATATTGTCCAACACTGTGGGCGGTCTGTGACATCGATCAGTACCGGCCTCCATTTATTTTCGATGACCCGTGGCCTGATGATGTAGCGTCGGTCTGATTCAACACGGATTTGAAACGGAAGCGTCCCTTGTGAGACACGAGAACCACTATTGTACGATACCTCTAATAGATGCCTCCCCGGTAAGAATTCGAGTTCGTTCTCTACAGTTGTCAAAAAAGTATTTGGAGAGATCGAAACCTTTTTTCCATCCACGGCGTGGATATTTACGAAGGCGACTGGCTTCACTAAGGCAGGGGCTTGACTAAGCTGAACCCCATCGTCATACATCTTTAGATGCCGGTACTCCGAGGCGCAACCTGAAAGAAGTGTTGTGCAAAAAAGTAAGGTTGAAAGCGTGCTTTTCATTGTGAGTTGAATATGTGGATTTGGATGCCCACCTTGGAGGTAAGGGGCTGCGGCGCGAATCTAATGTGCGAATCCTGTTCTGTTTCTTTCTTTTCATGGACTGACGAATTCTTGAATTGCACCTCACTTGCGCTGGGGACAAGCGGTAGCTGTCATGTAAAACCATAAGCATTCGCATTTTCCGTTTTGTTGACGAAAAAAGGAAGCGAAACCAAGCTGGTGAAACCCCTTCTTCCGAAGAATCCCGCAAACACACGGATTCAAGGATGTCAGACAAGTAATTTGCGAACTGTGGCAATAGCCGAAATGCACCAATAAAATCGGGCGCATGCCGAGTGAAGCCACCTACCGCCATGTGGGCATGTTGCCCTTCGACACCTTTCCTCTCTTTGGCGGCCGTGCCGAAGCACTGATCGAACGGGCCGTAGAAAAGGGGCGCGGCGAATACGCCCTCGATGATGTTCTTGAACGGCTGGAAAGCATGGAAATGCTGGCCTTCGGAGAAGTCGTCGATTTCGAGTTACGTTCCATCGTCGTCGTGCGGGTGATCCGCTATCCGCGTTTGAGCGCCTTGCATGTGGCTTATGGGGCGGGCCGTGGCGTGGCGCGGCTGCTGCCTGCCATCAAGTCTTTCTGCCATGAGCAGGGCATCACACGCATCGAGGTGTGGTGCCGTGCTTCTGTCGCCCGGCTTTTCCGGCAACACGGTTTTGACATCGGGTATTGCGTACCCGTTTTGGAGATCTAGCCTATGTCCCGATTTATCGACAATCCCCTGATGACCCCGGTTTTCTTCACGCCGCCGCGCGGCAGGGATGGGCGGATGCCGCTCTACAAGGGCGGCGGAGGTGGCGGAGACAACTACTACGTCAATCAGGACAAGCTGCTCGGTACGCAGGCCGATATCGCGCAGAACATGTACAACACCTACGCCGGCCTTGCGCCTCAGTACCTGAACAACTCGTCGAATATGGTCGACGAGGCGATGAGCGGGCACGGACGTATTGGCTGACAAGACTTCGAGCATCATCGTCGATGGCGGCAGCATCACGCCATTGAATTCCATCATCAACGCTGGAATCAAAGTGGCCGCAGGCGAAGATCCGGTCGATGCGGCGGGGTCGGCTGCCGCAAGTTTTGCAGGGGCCAAGGCGGGTGCGGCCATCGGTTCTGTGGTTCCGGGGATTGGAAATGTCATTGGTGGAGCACTCGGATCGGTTCTCGGAAGCGGAGTGTATGGACTCTTAGCCGATGGCGGGGAAGTGTCAAAGAAAGCCGCCAAATTCGGTAACGGGGGCTTGATGGACGATTTCCTCAAAGGTCCAGGCACGTTCACCATGCATCTGATGGGCAAGGATACTGGCGACATGAACGACGCGCAGAAAATCGCTTCGCTTGCTGGCGATCCGATCGGGGCCATGTTCTTTGCCGAGGGCGGCGAGCCTGCGGCGCGGGTCGATATGCGCCCGGGGGGTCCGGTTGAGGGGCCGGGGACGGAGACTTCCGATTCGATTCCGGCGTGGCTCTCGGATGAAGAGTTCGTCGAGAACGCCGAGGCAGTGCGGCTCTCGCGCAGGGAAACGCAGGCCGTGATCGATGACTGGCAGAAGGGCATAGGCGGAGCCAAGGCGCTATTGAAGAAGATCAATGACCGGGGGCTGGAGAAGCGCTACGGCGAGAACGGGGATGGCAACGATGTCCGGCGAAGGATGAAGGTCGGCGGCTTGTTCAACGGCGGGCAGCTCGGTATCGCGTTGGGGGCCGGAGCGCAGATGTTCAACCAGGTGCGCCAGCAACGGCTCGCGGGCGAGCGGCAGGATCAGATTCTGGCGATCGAAAAGGAAAAGGCAGGACGCGAGGCTGAGAAGTTCGGTATTGAAATGGAGAATGCCCGCGCAGAGCAGGCGATGAATAAAGAGCTCAGGACGCTCAGGGATAGTTATCAAAAAAAAAGTCTAGCGCCTGACGCGGTGGCCGATAACTCCGGCGGATTGGAAACGGACGAGGGCAAGATTGCTTCAACCCAGGTTGCTCCAATCGAGACGGGCCAGGATGAGGGAGGCAAGTCACAGGCTCCGTCAGCTCCGGCGCTCCCGGATAAACCGGCGCAGATTCAGACGCCACCGATAGAAGCCCGCCAGGGCTGGCAGGCGGCTCCGGTGGACGCTTCTCCGGCTCCGTCGCCCCATGGGCAAACTGCTCCGGCTGCGGTTCCCCGTGTCGAGACCCCGCAGGTCGAGGCCGCTCCGACCCAGAACGCCAGGGAGCAGGTTGTTCCGGTTCCGGCTGCGCCGGCTGCAGCGGCTCCGGGTAAAGCAGCCTCGCCGCAAAACGGCAATGATTCGAGCGCGGGCAACGGGATGCCGGCCAAAGGCTATGGCATGGTTCCCGATCCGACGAACCAGCTCGATCTGCAACTGCGGGCGGCGAGGATTATTTTTCCGAACGATCCGGAAAGGGCCATGAAGATCCAGAAGCAGGCGGTCAGCGATGCGGCGATTCATGCGTTGATGGCGCTGGAAAACGGCGATGTGAGGATGTTCTCCAAGCTGTACGGGATTTTTCCGAACGGGGACAAGCCGCAAAGCATCGAATTCGACAAGGACAATGTGATTTTCACGCATGCGGATGGCCGGCGGGGGGTGGCGCCGCGCTCGGGGGTCGTCAGGAATCTGCATATGCTGATCGATCCGGAGAAGGCTTTTGCCAGCCAGAGTGCAGAAGAACGCATGGCTGTTCAGCAAAAGAATTTCGATGCACGTTTGGCATTGCAGGAAGAGAGGAACCAACTGGCGTGGGAGAAGTTGGCGAGACAGGGAACGGGCGGCGGTTCCCGGTCGGGCGGTTCGCGCTACGCCGGGGCAAACGGCACCGAAGAGACGGATTGGAACCGTACCTTCAAGGATCTCAACGTATTCACGGACGAGATGGACGCAAGTAAGCGGATGGAGTATTTGAACATCGCGCCGCTATTTCATGCCACGATCAGCCGACAGCCGGGAATGAGCCCCAAGCAGGCGGAGGCGCAGTCAGCTAGGGCAACACTCGCCTATATGACGCGGCGCGACCAATACGCAGCGGCCTTCAAGGAGGATAAAGGCAGGGAGCCGACACAGCTAGAGATTCTGAATCAAGTGGCCCCGGTAATGATCGATCAGGCAACCGCCACCCCGAAACGGTTAATGATGTACGACCCGGCCGATCCGGGCAAAGGATCGGTGTTGCTTGGTGGGCCTGTCGCAAATGGCGCGCCAAGTGAGCTTCACGGCCCGGCGATGGGAGTGATGATCCAGCAGATCATAAAGGGCGAGCTGGATGACAGTGACCGCGAGACGTGGGACCGAATAGTGGAAGGGAAGGCAAAAGGCACGCCGGAGCAGCAGGCCGCGTATGTCGCGCGATGGGGATCGGCCGGGCTGGAGAAGCATGTGGGCTCCTACATCAAGATCGCGCCGCGGCAGGGGAACGCCGCGGGCGGTGGGGGCACGAGGAGTACGCCAGCGAAACCGACGACCGTGCGTAGTCCGGCGACGGAAGCTCACATCGGCAAGGATCCCGAAAGCGAGAGATGGGCAGGATTGGGGCGGGTGCGGGATTCCGTGAGCGGGGCGTGGGATTCAGCCACCAGCTATTCTAGATCGCAATTGGATGAGTGGAATAAAGTCCGTGACGAAACCGGATGTAACCAACTCATCGCTATGATGCGCAGTAAATCGATCGATGCCGAGCAGGCGGCGCGGTTGCTCGAGATTCTTGGCAGGAGATCCGACCTCACCGGAAAGCATGGAGTGACGCCGGAGGAGTTGGCGGCGCTTAAACAGGCTGCCGGGGCGTGACCGACGCAGAACCGGCGGCGCTATGTCAGGAGGCCGCCGAATCGCACTGAGTCGCGATTCCGGCGCGCGGCCTTTCGTCAGGCCAGGATCGACGAAGCGGCCCAGGCTACTTAGAAAGTTCCTTTGGCGAGTGGTTTTTCAGCCAGTCCGCCAGCGCCGCGTTCATCCGTGTCTGCCAGCCTGGGCCGGACGCCTTGAATGCCTCGATCACTTCCCGATCGTACCGGATGGATACCGGGGCTTTTTTCGGGGTTTTCTGCGCCCCACGCTGGCCGCGCAAGCGCCGCAATTCCGCCACGCCTTTATGGGCGATGGCATCAGACCAGAACGCCTCTGTCGCCTTCTCATCCGCAGCGTTGTAGGGCGTATCAGCCGAAGGTTTCAAAGTAGATCTTGCGTTCATATTTCTCTGCCTTTCTGCACGAAATGAAGTGTGGGCCGGCAGCACGGTCTGTCCACACCAGGAAAACGACCTCGCCATCGAGCATTCCCAAGCTGACCAGCCGCTCCTCGCCGTACTCATCGCGGCGGTCTTCCTTTGTCAGCATGGGCGCATCAAAAATCCTGTCGCAATCAGCCAGATCGATCCCGTGCTTGCCCAGGTTGGTTTCGCGCTTGGTTTGATCATGGCTCATGGTTTTATTGTATATACAATAAAACAGAAGTCAAGCGCTGTCGAATGAACAATAAAATTTTCGCACCCATCACAATCATCGGAAATACGCCAAGGCGGTCAATGGACGCGGCGTTGCGAGAGCAGGAAGCCCAAGGCGGCGCAGACGCTACTGATCGTCTCGAAGTGCGGTTTGCTGCCCGGCCGGAGCGCTTAGTACAGGGCTTAGCGTGCGATGCCGGATTCCTTGGCAACCTCTGATATCCCACGGGCGCGGGCAATGTCGCCGAGCGCTGCGGCGAGCAGCGCCGAGTCGTTTTCTTCGAGCACGGCGGCCAGGTAGGCCGCGACATCCTCTTCGTTGCCCAGATGCTCGGCCGCATTGAATTCGGGGAGTTGGGAAACGTTGATCCGCTTGGCCATGGTCAATCCTCCAACGATTTTACCAAGGCAATTGCCCGGCTTGCTGCCTATTCCGCCTCGTCTTCGACCTTGCCAATTCTGATTTCCACCATTCCTGGCGGAAAGCGGTTCATCAGCTCCTCGACTAGCTCACCTGTAGTGAACTCCGACAGAGTTACATCTTCTGGATGAAAGGAGAACTGCAGTCGGGACACTATCTCTGCGTTCATAGACCGGTTTCCTGCCTTTGCTGCGTCGACAAGAGCGTCTTTCAGGTCAGCAGGGATACGAAGGTTTGCTTGCGGGTCATTTCGAGCCATATTGTCATTTTAATGTAGCACCGTGCTTGTAATCAATAAAGCACCGTGCTACATTTTGCCTGTGCAATAAAGCACGGTACTACACGAAAGGACTTGAACCATGAACTTGCAAGACGGATGGGTGAAAACTGGCCTCCGGTTGCCAGCCGAAATTCACACACAGTTGCAGGAATCTGCAATGGCTGCCCGACGGACGCTCAACGGGGAAATCCTGTTCCGACTGGAAGGCAGTTTTTCGGATACACAAAAAGGTAACGCCCCAACAGCAGCAACTGTTGAGGCGTCGGAATGACTCTAACCCCACAAGGAAAGGAATCAACGATGAATTCTACCCCCATTGTCTTTCAAGACACAACCTTCAATGTTGTAGATCATTCCGGCCAGCCTTGGCTGCGCGCCGCAGAAATCGCAGTGGCGCTAGGCTACAGCCGGGCTGACAAGATCAGCCGTATCTACTCCCGGCATGCGGACGAATTCACTGATCAGATGACGGCCATTGTCGACACCCCCACTTCGGGGGTCTCGGGAAATCTGCTCAGCGAAACCCGTATCTTCTCCCTTCGTGGTGCGCATCTGTTGGCGATGTTCGCCCGCACGCCTGTGGCTGTTGAGTTCAGAAGATGGGTACTGGACATCCTTGACCGGGAAGTAGCTCTACCGTCCTCGGAATTCATCACCCCCGCTCAAGCTGGAGAACTTGCAGCGCTGATTATGGAACGCTTCCCGGAAAGAAAAGATCGCCCCTATGCCTGGAGCCGGTTCAACAACCACTTCCGCATCGCCCGGTACCGGGAACTCCCCGCTATGCGCTTCGATGAGGCCTGCGGCTACATCCGGCAAATGCCCTCGAAGGATGGTGCTCTCTCCGCCTTACATCCGCCCATCGACGTGCGCGCTTTGCTGCTCGAAGGACAGAAAACGCCCGAGGTTCCCGTAACCGACGACATTCGCCAAGCCATCGACCGGAAAGCATTCGCATTGGCCTACGAAGCATTCGATCTGTGCCGCGAGCATCTGTTGCGCCGCGTGGCGTACAGGAGCGAGATGGGTGGCAACCTCGATAGGGAGAGGGCGCTGGAAGTCATTGAACACGGTGACTTGAATTATGCGCTGGCGCACAGCCATTACAACAGGTTGTCGAAAATCGCCATTCACGCCGAGTTCGCATTGGATGTCGCCACAGAATTCTATCGGGACATGTCGAGGCTGGCGATAGGGAATCCGCGCCATCACATCCCTGTGATTCGATCTGATGCCGACGGCACTCTGGAGTTGACCGACATGCAGTGGTGGCTGCTGCCGTTCTGGTCGAAAGAGCCGAAGATCAAATACACGACGTTCAATGCCCGTATTGAAAGCGTGGCAACGAATGCGAGTTTCCGGGAGCCGTTCAAACGCAGGAGATGTCTGATTCCGGCTCACGGCTGGTACGAATGGCGAACCCTTCCCACAGGCAAGGAAGCGTGGTATTTCCACTCGGCCGACGGTAAGTTGATCGCCTTTGCCGGCCTTTGGGATCGGTGGAACCGCGATGAGCTGGTGATTGAGTCGTGCACCATCATCGTTGGTGAGGCGAACCCCACAGTCCGCCAGGTGCATGACCGGATGCCGCTCATAATGCCGCGAGATCGACAGGAAGCCTGGCTAGACCCCAGTATTCAGGGCAGCGACGTGATTCAAGCTATGTTGCAGCCAGCAGGGGAGGATGCTGTGGTTTGCTACCGGGTGAGTAAGGACGTGGGCAACGTTGCCAATGACTACCCTGAGCTGTTGAAACCTATAGATTCGTCTGGTTTTCTGGGATGAGTTGCCAGCGGTGTTGGCGAAGTGAAACGAAGTTGCTGCGGAATCTGGTCACTCTTGAGGGCCCATTATGGCGCTCATGATCTCCCCGATGAATTGATCAGCACTCTCTGAGGCAGATGATCGGCCAGCGCAATCGACTACACATCGGCCTTAGCATGACAGCAATCGGCCAGAAGCGGCCATTGTGGATTTCTCCCGAGAGCTGTCGTTCCAATAGACTTCCTTGCGTTAGTATTATCGGAGTTGTTATGCGGCCCCCACCAAACAAACCTGCTTGCTGAGCAAGTGATTCGGCCTGCATAATGGGAGCATGTACATCAATTCGTATATGGACCCGGTACTCATGCAGCCGAAGACCATCGAAGCCGCTAACAAATTCCTGGCCACATTGGATGGAGCGAACGTTAGCTTTAACGATTTTGTCTGTTCCCACCAGCGTTTTGTATTAGCCATCGCACCTATCCCAACGGGTGAAGCGTTTGGCCTCTCGTTTCCTTCTTGCTTGTTTTTGGCGGGGCCAACAGCATGGGGAAACGCAAAACTTCGATGTAAAGAGGTGTTCGTGGACGGCTTCTCCTGCTATGAAACCGAAGACCAAGTGGCGGGGTTCGTAGTGCGATCGGCATCAATCGTAAAAAACGGTGAAGAAGGACTGGTGTTTGGCTCCGAATAAACATGAATGATGACAACCACCAATTCCGTTGCGAGCATTTTGTACCCAACTCGGATGGTTCAGTACGTCACTATGTTTTGGAAGTGATTGATACCGAGAGTGGAGAGTCTCTAGATATTTTTGTGACCCCACGCGAGTTGGCTTCACATGCATTAATGAAGCGAGTCCTGCTCAATAAGAGAGTTTTTTACTCATCAACCAAAATCAAGCACGATGAGCTTCTCAGCAGCCTCTTTTCTGTCACGCCAAAACCCCTATAATCTGAACGCCATTTAATACCTTGCGTGGAGTTGGGCCGTGTCCGTATTATTCACAATAACCCAGACGTTTTTGCGTCTGATTAACTGTTAGGCGATTCATCATGCTGACCGCTACCTTCCCCACGAGCCTGGACATATATCGAGATGGCGGGTCACTAAGCGTGACGTTTATGGACAGCGAAGGAGTCGAACGCACCTTGCTCTTCCCGGTTCGCCTCGCTGCTGACGGTGCTCGAAAATTTGAGCGTGTTGGATACTTTTCTCCAACGCTGGAGTGGTTCGTGCATACGTCTCGCATCAGCCACATCACAGGGCTGGAGAGCGTCGACACGAAGCAGGAGGCGCGAGCAAGTTCTTGGGAGGAGGCAAGGCGCATACTTTCCGAGCTATCGCGATTCATGCCGCAGTTCCAAACCGAATACGCTCACGTCTTTCCTATGATGGTCAAGGTGGCAGCCAGTGATGGCGCACTTGGCGAAAGCGCCTAACACCTCCTATATGGGCTCCCCCAAAATGGCCATCTCAGAAGCCCAAAGAATAGTCTTCAGCTTGTTGGAGCGCGAAAGCTTTAACAGCCTATCTGGTGCTGATGTCGCCGCTCAATTGAAAGCCAAAACCGATTTGTGGCGGTCAGTTTATTTCACAAGCACTGGCATCGAACAAGATAGTTCCGGCAGTTGGGTGTTTAACGGCGCACGGCAAGACCTTATTGCTTTACGAGACCTCGCAAAGGACTTTCTGCACTTTGATACATTGATAGTTCTCCCAGTTCCTGGTGCTCAGGAAGCCCTGGAAACAATGGCTAGTGGTTGGGGTGCGGATATCGTGCAGTGGGTTGGGATTGCCGAAGCAGGCCGTGTTATGGGAGGAAAACGCAGTGTGCTTGAGTACGCATCTGACCCAGAGCGAGTTTTGCTATATGCGTGGTGGGACTAAGTTGCCTAACCCTTCGTATATGGTCCCCCAAAAGCAAAGAAACTGATCGATAGGCGTGGCGACGGGAAAGCGCATGCAGTCGTATATCCGGCATCGATAGTGGACTCTCGTTGGCCCGTGCCGACATGGAATATGCTCACGAGGCGCCAATCGGTCCAAGCGACAAGCAGGCTGCCAGAAGAGTTATCGGCGTCAATCCGTGTGGGAGCGAAGCTGCGCTTGCATCCGGCCGGCCGCTCACTTCAACTGTTGAACGTCTGCTTTCCAAATTGGGCTACTTCCGCTTAGGGTCGATTCGAGCCAGTCCAATCAATGGGATTCGATAGTAAGAAACTCGACGATTTATCCAATCCAGCGAAATGCCCGATCGCGGCGGATTCTGCCGTCACAGGCGACAAATTGCGCGGAAATGAGGTTCGTCAGATGGCGGACCGCGTTTGCGCGGCAGCATCCGAGCGCGCGGGCGATATCGTCCGCTGTCAGCCTCTTCCTGGCCATGATTTTGGAGAATCGACAGTAGGTTGCAACCTTGATCCTTGCTTCAACCAATCGCTGGCGAACCTTTTCCGGAATGCTCTTTTGGCGGGCCGCCGAGGCGGCTTTGGCTTCTGTCTGGATCAACAGTTTTTCCTCGGCTGAGCGTTTGGCGGCTTCGATCGATGCGTGAAAGCCGGCAAGCTGGTGGTGGAAGGGGATAGGCGGCAAGGGGTCGTCGAGATAGTGCGCGCAACCTGTGTAAAGAGCGTTCATTCCGGCAGCCTCCATGACGTAAACTAACGATCAATAACAACATGTTACATCAAAATAACTGTCACTTGACAATTGTAAGTAACGTTTCATGCGTCGTCACTTGGAACTCTCGTCTTGGGTAAGGTGCCGCGGGACTTTTGCGGGACTACATTGCAAATAATTGGTTACTGTTGCCATTCGTTTGCAGTGAGCGGCGACATAACTAATTGATTAATAAAGTCTTAATATTTCAACTCATGCATTCATTGCATGGGCTTCTCATTGGGCGAACGCTTTTTTGTGTTGAACGATTCTCGTCTTGCTCGCCGGTAAGGCAGCATTTACCTCGCGCAGCCCTAGATTTTTCCCTGGAACCCGCCGGCGGAAAAACTTCCACCGAAGAATTCCCTGGCGATCCGCTGTCCGAGACGGTCGCCCAGCTTGGGCGCCAGACAGTCGAATATTTCGGGTTTGAGCGTGTTGGCAAGCCAGGTGATCTGCCGTTTGGCCAATTGGCGCGTGGCGTAAATGCCACGGTCGCGCATTTCGGCGCGCGGCGCGATGCCGTCCTGCGCCTCCCATACCTGCCGGTAACCGACGCAGCGCATCGAGGGCAGATCGAGCGAGAGACTGTATTTCCGGCGCAGGCGGCTGACTTCGTCTTCAAGGCCGGCATGCAGCATGGCGTCGAAACGCTGTGCGATGCGCCCATGCAACACGCTGCGGTCTGCCGGCAGGAGGCCGAGCGGCAGGAACGCGTACGGCGGTTTTTGCGATTCCCCAGCGGCGAGCAGTTCCGACATCGGGCGGCCAGCGAGGCGGTAGATTTCCAGCGCGCGCTGGAGGCGCTGGGCGTCGGTGGAATGAAGGCGGGCCGCCGTCGCCGGGTCGACGCGGGCGAGCTCGGCGTGTACGGCCGGCCAGCCATGCGCGGCGGCCAGGGCGTCGATTTCCGCGCGGATTTCCGGATTGGCCTGCGGCAGTTCCGCAAGCCCTTCGAGCAGCGCCTTGTAGTAAAGCATGGTGCCGCCGACGAGCAGCGGAATCCTGCCGCGTGCGGTGATTTTGGCCATGACGGCAAGCGCATCGGCGCGGAAACGGGCGGCGGAGTAGCTTTCCTCCGGGCTGATCAGGTCGATCAGATGGTGGGGAAAAGCCTGCTGCGTGGCGGCATCGGGTTTGGCCGTGCCAATGTCCATGTCGCGGAAAACCTGCGCCGAATCGACGCTGACGAGTTCGACCGGAAAGCGTTCGGCCAGCCACAGAGCGGCGGCGGTTTTCCCCGATGCCGTCGGTCCCATGAGCAGGATGGCGGGCGGCAGGGTCTCTTTGTGTTCCATCGAGCCCTATCGGCCGCGCAGGAAGAGCGAGTCCAGCTCCTGCATCGCTATCTGCGTCCAGGTTGGGCGTCCGTGGTTGCATTGGTCGGCGCGTTCGGTGTCTTCCATCTGGCGCAGCAGGGCGTTCATTTCCGGCACCGAAAGCTGCCGCCGGGCGCGCACGGCGCCGTGGCAGGCCATGGTGGCCAGCAGTTCGTTCCGGCGTGCCGTCATCAGCTGGCTGGTGCCGTGCTCGCGCAGCTCCGCCAGCAGGCTGCGCGCCAGCGCCGCCGGATCGGCGGCCTGCAGCAGGGCGGGAACGCTTCTGACGGCCAGTTGCGTCGGCCCCATCGGCGCAACGTCGAAACCAAGTTCGCGCAACGTGTCCGCGTATTCTTCGGCGGCGGCCACGTCGAGCGGGTCGGCGGTAAATACCGCGGGGATCAATAGCGCCTGTGTGGCGATTTCCCGGCCATCGAGGGCATTCTTGAGTTTTTCGTAGAGAATGCGTTCGTGGGCAGCATGCATGTCGACGAGGATCAGTCCACGCGAATTTTGCGCCAATATGTAGATGCCATGCAATTGCGCCAGGGCGTAACCGAGCGGCGGCGCTTCGCTCTCGCGCATCGCCGATGAAGGTTCCGGCAAAACGGCGGCTGCCGGAGGCGGGGCATCCCCGGCAGGCGCGGAAAAAGCAGCGCGGTTGAAGGCGTAATAGGCTGCCGTTGCCGGTTCGCCGACTCGCAGCGGCGCTTGCCGCGGCACCGGCGAAAAGGCTCTGTGCGCGTTTCCCGCAGCGGAAAATGCCCCAGCGCTGCCGGTTAGGGCCGTGTGGCCCGGCTGGACAGGCTCGCCCGGCGTTTTCGCCGAAAACGCGCCGCCGGCCGCCGGAGCCGCCGTCAATGGCGAGGACAGCGCTTTTTGCACGGCGTGGAGGACGAATTGGTGTACGGCGCGGCCGTCGCGGAACCGGACTTCGGTTTTCGCCGGGTGGACATTGACGTCGACGGTCGCCGGGTCGATTTCCAGGAACAGGCAGTAGGCCGGATAGCGGCTGCCGTGCAGCATGTCCTGATAGGCTTCCCGCAGGGCGTGGCTGAGCAGCTTGTCGCGCACGAAGCGGCCATTGACGTAGCAGTACTGGGCATCGCTGCGCGCACGCGAATGCGCCGGCGTGGCGCAGTGGCCGAAGATCCGCAGCGGTCCGCTGCCGGTATCGAGCGCGCGCGACTCAGCCAGAAAATCGGCGCCAAGTATGGCGCTCGTGCGCCCGGCGGTGTCGCTCTTGGCCAGATGCAGGCTGACTCGCCCATTGTGCGATAGTGTGAACGCGATGGCCGGGTGAGCCAGGGAAACGCGTTTGACAGCTTCGGCACAATGCGCGAACTCGGTGGCTTCGGACTTGAGGAATTTCCGCCGCGCCGGGGTGTTGTAGTAGAGGTCGCGCATTTCGACGACCGTGCCGGCGAGCAGGGCGGCCGGCTCGGGAGCCGCGCCGGGCTCGCCGTTCAGCCTCCAGGCGTGCTGGGAACCGGCCTGCCGGCTGGTCAGGGTCAGGCGGGCGACCGAGGCGATCGAGGCCAGCGCTTCGCCGCGGAAACCCAGGGAGGCGACGCGTTCAAGGTCGCCGAGCGAAGCGATTTTCGATGTCGCGTGGCGGGTCAGCGCCAGGGTCAGTTCATCCTTGGCGATGCCGTATCCGTCGTCGGTCACGCGGATCAGTTTGACGCCGCCTTCCTCGAGCTGGATCTGGATGGCGGAGCAACCGGCATCGAGCGCGTTCTCAAGAAGTTCCTTGAGGACGGAGGATGGGCGCTCGACGACTTCACCGGCAGCGATCTGGCTGATCAGGAGGTCGGAGAGGATGCGGATGACTGGCGTGGGTGACATGGATGGATTATACCGTTCGCGTGCCGGCTTTTCTGCCGGCAGGGGATTTCACATCTTGTCGGGGTCGAAACCGGTCACATGGTAGATAGCCTCGATGATTTCCGGGCCGATACGCGGCGCCATTTCCCGGTGCGTGGCAATCATGGCTTTCTTGAATTCGGCGCGCTCGGCAGCAGTCGGCCTGTAAACCAGCGTTTCCCCGGTTGCCTTGATCTGCTCCAGAGCATTGTCGTTTTCTTCCCGGGAGATATAGTTGGCATAATCCGTGGTTTCTTTCATGGCCTGCTCGATCTGCTCGCGGATTCCCGATGGCAGCCGTTCCCAGAAACGTTTGTTGGTGATGACGACATAGCCGAGATAGCCGTGATCGGTGAGCGTCATGTGCTTTTGGACTTCATACATTTTTTGCGTGAAGAAATTGGAGTGCGGGTTTTCGGTGCCATCGACAACGCCCGTTTGCATCGCCTGATATACGTCGGAAAAAGCCAATACCTGCGGCAGAGCCCCCAGGCTGCGGATTTCGGACTCAAGTACTTTGGAGGACTGGATGCGTATCCTCAAGCCGCGAAAATCTTCGGGCGATCGTAATGGCCTGTTGGCCGAAAACGACTTGAATCCGTTGTCCCAGAATGCCAACCCTTTGATTCCTTTGGGTTCGAGCTTTGACAGCAGCATCGCGCCCAAAGAGCCTTGCGTGACCCGGTGCAGCATTTCAGTACTGTCGAAGATATAGGGCAGATCGAATACTTCGAATTCTTTCAGCCCGAGCGGGCCGAGTTTTGCCAGCGAGGGCGCCAGCATCTGGACGGCGCCCAGTTGCAACGCCTCCATTTCGTCTTTGTCCCGATAAAGCATCGAATTGGGATAGACCTCGACGTTGACGGCGCCTTTTGTCAATTCTTCGGCGCGTTTGGCAAAAAAAGCAGCCGCTTTCCCTTTGGGCGCGTCGGGAGCCACGACATGGCTGAACTTGATCAGAATCGGCTGCTGAGCAAAAACGGGCAGCGCCGCCGAGAAAAAAGCGGCGGCCAGCACGGCAATCAACGGTTTCAAAGCATTCATTTTATACGACAACCTTTACAGTTCCGCAGTGATAAGCGCAAGGACAATCACTCCGCGCGAAAAAATACGGTGAATTTTTCCTCATTTCACTGCGGATTTCCACAATTGCGGGCAATCGGCAAGATCACGATAGTAAGCCATGTGTTGGACTCTTGCGAGCGTCTGATATTCGACTCCTCGTTCTAGCAGAACGACACTACGGAAGAAAAATTTATTACCGGAGGAGAAACAAATGGGCGGTGAAATACTAATACTAGGGATGCCAATTGCTGCTTTCGCGTCGTTGGTCGGCGTGGGAACTGTCGTCGGGATATCCATGTACAACGAGGAGTTGAATGTCGGTGTCGTCGGTATCGCGTTTGCCATCATTATCGGCGCCGTCTTTGCCAATCTGTCCGCAGCCAAGATCATGCAGGCCTGGCCGCTGGATCTGTTCATGGTCCTGGCTGGAGTGACTTTTCTGTTCGGCGTCGCGACCACCAACGGAACGATGCAGAAACTAACCAGCAACGCGATCAGGCTGGCCGGGGGAAACACTGCGCTGATTCCCCTGATCCTGTTCCTGCTGATCGCCATCATTACCACGATCGGCCCAGGCAACATCGCCACCTTCACGTTGATGGCGCCGATGGCAATGGCCATTGCCGAACGGATCGGCATGAGGGCCTTCCTGATGGCTCTGCTGATCGTGGGTGCAGCGGAAGGCGCGGCATTTTCGCCGATTGCGCCGACCGGAATCATTTCGACCCACTTCGTTACCCAGATGACCCCGAAACTCGCAGCATTGGGACAAACGCTCGGCGATCCCAACGCACTGGGCTGGAAGATCTATTTCAATTCCATGTTTGCCCAGGTGGTCGCCAACGTCGGCGGTTTCTTCCTGTTCGGCGGCTGGGCATGGGTTCGTAGCCAGCGCAATTCCACGCTGAGCATCGACGAAATCGCGCCGAAACCCGAACCCCTGAACAAGGCGCAGTGGATGACGGTCGCCTGCATCGGACTGCTGGTCCTGCTGGTCATTCTTCCCGGCATATCGGCCACCAAGGGTCTCTTTCCGCAGACGCTGATGAACATCATCGGCAACGGCAAAGTGCCCAACGTCGGCGCCGTCGCTTTCATCCTTGCCAGCCTGCTGCTGCTCGTCAATGCCGGCGACAGCAAGGAGGCTATCAAATCGATGCCGTGGTCGGTGATTGTCATGGTCGGCGGCATGGGCATCCTGGTCGACGTCATGGACAAGGCCGGCGGCCTCGGTGCCCTGGTCGAAATTATCGCTTCGGTCTCCACCCCGACCACCGTGAATGGCATGCTCGCCTTCGTCACCGGTGTCATTTCGAGCTATTCGAGTTCCTCCGGCGTGGTGATGCCGATGTTCCTGCCGCTCGTTCCCGGACTGGTCGAGACGCTGGGTGGCGGCAGCGCGGTGGCGATGGTTTCGTCGATCAACGTCGGTTCGCACCTGGTCGACGTGGCTCCGCTGTCGCTGTTCGGCGCCGTGTGCGTCGCCTGTGCAGGCGAATCCGAGGACAAGGGCAAGTTGTTCCGCCAGTTGCTGATCTGGGGTATGTCGATGTCGGTTGTAGGAGGCATCATCTGTTACGTCATGTTCGGCCTGCTCGGCATGTAGCCTGAGCAAAAATTGAAAAACCGACCGGCAACGTTCGGTTTTTCAATTATGGGGTTTCGTTTTTTATATTTGCATTTGCAACAACACCGTTCGTAGAGAACGGTACTTATAGAGGAGTCGAGATGACGACAGAAGGCAGGACGAAGAGGAGTTTGGAGGGTTTGCGCGAGTTGAGGGCGCAAGCGGTGTTGGGGGGAGGTCAGAAGCGCATTGACCAGCAGCACGAGCGTGGCAAGCTGACGGCGCGCGAGC
>JAVBSG010000207.1:0-5288 GCA_031547245.1 Propionivibrio sp. | reverse complement strand
CTCCGAAGTGGCGCTGGCTATTGCCGCGCAGCAGGCCCTGGCTGAAAAAGGCGTGCCGGTGCGCGTCGTGTCGATGCCGTCGAGCTTCGTGTTCGATCAGCAGGATGCGCCGTATCGCAACGACGTCCTGCCGCGCGGCATCCCGCGCGTGGCCGTCGAGGCCGGCGTGACCGGCTACTGGCGCCAGTATGTCGGGCTGGAAGGCGCTGTTGTCGGTATCGACCGCTTTGGAGAATGCGGGCCTGCCGGCCAGGTCTTCGAGTTCCTCGGGATGACAGCCGCCAAGGTTGCGGAAGCCGTGGAAGGCGTTATCGCCGGCTGATCGTTTCCCGCACCAATAAAAAGCCCGGCGATGTCCGGGCTTTTTGTTTTCCCCCAAGGCACGTTGGGTACTTGGCTCTGCTCCCTTTACAGGAACGACGGGAACGGCAGATCCGTTTCCTTGGTAAACACGTCGTCGAAGCCGCGCGGGAAGTGGAATTCCATGTCGTCCTTGTTGTCGGGGTATACGAACTTGCCGCCAACCTGCCAGATATATGGCTTGAACTTATATTTCAGGCGATCCTTCTTCATGTTCCACAAAACGGTGATTTCCATCGGGTCGGCCATGAAGTTCGACCAGATATCGTGGTGGAAGGGAATGATCACCTTGGTGTTGAGCGCTTCGGCCATGCGCAGGATGTCCGACGAGGTCATCTTGTCGGTGATGCCGCGCGGGTTTTCGCCGTAGGAGCCGAGCGCCACATCGACCCGGTGCTCGTTGCCGTGCTTGGCGTAACCGTTCGAGTAGTGCGAGTCGCCGCTGTGGTACAGGTTGCCGCCCGGCGTCTTGACGAGGTAATTGACCGCCACCAGGTCCATGTCGACCGGCATCTTGCCCTTGGCCGTCTGTTCCTTCGGCAGCGTGATCGCCATCGTGCGGTCGAAGGCTTCCAGCGCGACGAGCTCGATGTCGCCTATTTTCACGACGTCGCCCGGCTTGACCTCGATGATCCGCTCAGCCGGCACGCCCCAGCTCTTCCATAAATCGGCGCAGGATTTCGGCCCGACGAAAGGCACTTTGGGATCGCAGTTCTTGAGCACCGCCGCCGCCACGTTCACATCGATATGATCGTTATGCGTGTGCGACGAAACGACGGCGTCGATCTGTTTGATCGCGAACGGGTCGATCACGAAGGGCGAAACACGCAGGTTCGGCTGCAGCGCCACGCAGCCGCTCATCCGCGCCATCTGATGGTGCGGGTCCATCAGCGGGTTTTTCATCGAACGCTTGCCGGTGCCGCACCACAGGTCGATACAAATGTTCGTGCCGCCTTCGGTCTTTACCCAGATGCCGGTGCAGGCCAGCCACCACATCGCGAAGGTACCCGGCTTCACGACCTCGCGCTCGATCTCTTCGTTCAGCCAGGTGCCCCATTGCGGGAATGTGCTCAGAATCCACGATTCACGTGTGATCTCGTCTATTTTCGCCATCTCAAATCTCCTGTCGTGTCGGTCTTGTTAGCTGTCGGTTGGAGTATATGAACATCAAGACCATTTTATAGAAAGAAATGATCGATATCAAGATCAAAATGATCGTTTTCTGCCGAATCGGATCAATCCTTACGCACAAAGTACAATGCGGCCTGGTGTACCTCGCGGTTGGCGGCGACAATGATGTCGCGATCCTTTTCATGCAGCACATAGACATTGCTCGGTCCGACACCTTCCTCGATCAGCACGGCCTCCAGTTCCAGGGGCGCCTTTTGCTTCGCCCGCACGTAAAACAGTTGCTGCTTGCCGCGTCGACAGCCGCCGATGAACACCGGTTCCCCGGCCAGCGTTGCACCGACGACGACGTGATAGAACTCGGTGGCTTCCGGGTGTTCGTAGACCTTTTTGAAGACGCCATCCACTTGTTTATACACACGGAAATACTCGCCGTGAAAGGCTTCGATCGTGGCGAATTCGAGTTCGCCGTCGCCATCGATGTCGATGGCGGAAATATCGCTGATCGGCCAGTCCATGAACTGGCGGACGGTCCACTCGCCGCCGTCCGTCTGCGGCGGCGTGACCTCGAAAGCCCCCTCCTCGCCGGTCACCAGCCCATGCATCACGCCGTCGCGCACCAGGCGGCTATAGCCGTGGTTCTTGGTGATCCCGTCCTTGAGCACCGTCACCGCCAGCGGCTTGACGCCGGTGTATTCGCCGACCCAGATTTTTCCGGGATTCGACCAATCGTCCTTGGTGGCTTTCCTGGTGGCCAGCGTGCAGCCGATGAAATAGTGCCGATTGCCCACCGTCAGCAGATCGAAGCGGTGCAAGTACGGCAAGTGCAGGATGTCCGTCACCTCATAGCTTCCTGAAGCCAGCGGCCGGACATGCACGATCTTGGCCTCTTCCCAGTCGAACATGCGGAAAAATTTCTGCACGGCGAGAAATTCTCCATTGGTGCCGGGTATCGGCACGATGGACATGGTGCCGCCCGGCCCTTCCCAGACGCTATGGCTCTGTGTGTAATCCGGAGCCTGCCAGCCCAGGCAGGCCCCCTCGCCTTCCGTGGCAAGAAGGATGCGTGTCAGGCCATCGACCTGGATACTGTTGGCGGCATAGCAGCGATTCATGTCTGCCAGAAAACGCTTTTCGATTTTCATATGAGGTCCTTGCTCATCAAAACGGATTGATTAGAGATCTTTTTGAATTATCATAGAACATATTGGTAAAGTATAAAATCAAAATGATCGAAATTGCCTTGGCGGATATTTTTCGGGGCAGCAAACACGAGAAATGATGCCGAGCGCGCAAGGATAAAGCAAAGGCCAGGAAATGAAGGGGATAATTACCGTCGACATCGGCACAACGAGCGTCCGCGCAGTGCTCTTCGATCCGAGCGGCAACACCGTCCATATAGAACAGCGGAGCAATGTGCCGGACTACCTGAGCAACGGGGAGGTGGAACAGGCGCCCGAGGTATGGCGAAAAATACTCCCCGACATACTGAAGAGCTGCAGCGGATACGCCGCTGCCAAAGGCATCGCGCCAATCTGCATTTCAGTGACGGCGCAGCGCTCCTCGGTCATTCCCGTCGATCGCGACGGGGCGCCGCTGCACCCGGCCATCATGTGGCAGGACAAGCGGACAGCCGGTCTGGCTTCCGCCATGGCAACGCACAACGCCACGGTGTACAGGAAAACCGGGTTGAAAATTTCGCCGGTGTTCTCGGCGATAAAAATGACCTGGCTGCGCCGCCACCGGCCGGACATTCTTCGCGATACCCACAAACTGATCGGCATTCAAGACTGGGCGCTTTTCCTGCTGACCGGCTGTTTTGTGACCGACCATAGCTTCGGCAGCCGGACGAATCTTCTGAATCTGGCGACGAAAAGCTGGGACGCTGAATTGCTGGCACTGTTCGAAGTCGATCCGGAGATGTTGTGCGAACTGGTGCCTCCCGGATCGGTTGTCGGCGGGCTGTTGCCGTCGGTCGCCGCCCATGCCGGCCTGCCAGATGGCTTGCCGGTCGTTACCGCGGGCGGCGATCAGCAATGCGCGGCCCTGGGCCTGGGGCTGTTCGGCGCGGGCCGGGCCGTGGCCAATACCGGCACCGGCTCGTATCTGATCGGCCATAGCGACGCGCCGGTGTTCGACGACGAGATGCGCCTGGCCTGCAACGTCTCTGCCGTTCCCGGCGCCTACATCGTCGAAGCGGCGACGCTGATGTCCGGCAGTATCTACCGCTGGTTCAACGAATGCGTCGTCCAGTCGGACGGCAACGGCTCAGCGCCGGCTTTTGACGAACTCAATGCGGAAGCCGCGCTGTCCCCGCCAGGCGCGCACGGACTCATCATGCTGCCGCACTTCAAGGGCAGTGGCGCGCCGCACTGGGACATGGAAGCCAAGGGCGTGTTCTACGACCTGACGCTGGGTACGACGCGCGGCGATATGCTGCGCGCGATCCAGGAAGGCATTGCCATCGACCTCAAGGCGAGCCTGGAGAGCATCGAGCATCTCTGCGGCCGGATAGAAACGGTCAGCGTTTCCGGGGGAATGACGAAGTCGGACCTGTTCAACCAGATCCAGAGCGATGTTTTCGACCGTTCCGTTGTCCGTTTCACGAACAACGAAGCCACCTCGCGCGGCGCCTGGATTGCCGGTTCGGTCGCCATGGGCGAGGACACCGGTTATCCGCAGGCGTTCGCCCGTGCCATGGGGCAGGGTTCTTCAGTATCATATCGGCCCGACCCCGGAAACCGGCATGTATACGACCGTCAGTGCCGCCGCGCACGCGCCTTGTACGATGCGCTGGCGACCCCCAGTTTTCGGGAGGCCATGAAATGAAAACCCCGTCAGGCTCCGCAGGAGAAGGAAAACAACCCAAGATGGCGATCAGCAACTACCGACACAAGAAAATCCTGGAAATGCTCTACCAGCGCCAATCGGTATCGGCGGATGAGCTGGCCGAGGAATTCGGCGTTTCCAAGATCACCATCCGGCGGGATCTCGATGCGCTGGCCGGGGACAAACTCCTCGAACGCACGCGCGGCGGGGCGGTCCTCGCCTCCGGGCTGCGCCTGGAAGAATTTTTTGACACTAAGGACCACCACGCAAAACGCGAGAAAAGTCTGATCGGACGGTATGCGGCATCCCTGGTCGCGGAAAACGAAACCGTTTTCGCCAATGCCGGCTCGACCACGCTGGAAGTGATCCGCTACCTGCGCGGCAGGAATGCGCGGATCGTCACCAACAACGCCGCCTGCCTCGCCCTGGACACCGACCCTGAGCAGGAGCTGATCCTCCTGGGCGGCGATTACCGCGCCCCGTCGAAATCGCTGGTCGGCGATCTGACGGTGGCTGGACTGCATGGCATTTTTTCCAGCATCACCTTTCTGGGGATCAACGGCGTCAGCATCAAAAAGGGCTGCACCAGCGCCGTCTTCCAGGAAACCAGCGTCAACAAGGCCATGATCGAGAATTCCAGCGGCAAGATCATCATCGTGGCCGATCACACCAAGATGAACAGCGTTTCGAGTTTCCTGACCTGTCCGTTGAGCCGGATCGACATGCTCATCACCGACTGGATGGCGCCCCAGGCATTCTGCGAGGAAATAGAGGAATCGGGGCTGTGCGTGGTGCGCGTGCCGGACGAGGAATAATCGGTTTCACAATCACTGAAGGCCTGCCGTCCGCATTCGGACGGCAGGCCTCTATCGTCTCAAATGGCGGGACGCGCCATCCCGCTACTGCATCGCCTTGTATTCGGTGAGCAGCGGTTTGCCGTCGAAAAACGCCGACAGGTTGTCGAACGCCAG
>JAVBSG010000117.1:0-5351 GCA_031547245.1 Propionivibrio sp. | reverse complement strand
CTTCATATGGTTCAATTTCGACTACAGCAATTGGAAACGTCTCGGTTCATTTAAATAAGGAGCTACACGATGATCAGGCACCAACGAGGGGTATCGCTGACCGGCCTGCTGTTCTGGGGAATCATCATTGCGTTGGTCGCCGTAGTGGGGATAAAGGTCGCCCCCGAAGTCATCGAGTTCTATAAGATCAAGAAAGTCGTTGCGGCAACCGCCAACAATGCCGGCGACAAGACCGTCAATGAGATCCGCGCCATTTACGACAGATATGCCAACATAGACCAGATTTCGGCCATCCAGCCCGCGGATCTGGACATCACCAAGGAAGGCGGCCGGGTAGTCGTCGGTTTTGCCTATGAAAAACGCATCCCTTTATTTCTCAACGTCAGCCTCCTGCTCGACTTCGAGGGATCGTCGAGCGGACGCTGACCGATAACAAGCACAGGGCGAATGTCCAGACCACTTGAGCAGGCGATCGGACATCGTTTCGCCGACCCCCTGCTACTGCAAACGGCGCTGACGCATCGCAGCTATGGTTCGCCGCACAACGAGCGGCTGGAATTTCTCGGCGATTCGATTCTCAACGCCGTCATCGCGCAACAACTTTACGAACGCCTTCCGGACATACCGGAGGGCGATCTGTCGCGGCTGCGCGCCAATCTCGTCCGCCAGGAGAGCCTGCATCGGCTGGCCCTGTCGCTGTCGCTGGGAAAATATATCCGGCTTGGCGACGGCGAATTGAAAAGCGGCGGCAGCAGCCGGCCGTCCATTCTGGCCGACGCGCTCGAAGCCGTTTTCGGCGCCGTCTGGCTCGACGCCGGCTTCGATGCCGCCCGCCGCGTCATCGCCGATCTCTACGAAAAACCGCTGGCGGAAAATCTCTCCGGCAAGCCCGTCAAGGATGCCAAGACCCGGCTCCAGGAATACCTGCAGGGCCGGCGCCTGCCGCTGCCGAAATACTCGCTGGTTGACACGAGCGGAGAAGCGCATGCCCAGATATTCAAGGTGTCGTGCGACATCGAAAGCCTGTCCGTCCGTAGCGAGGGCCGCGGCGGCAGCCGCCGTGTGGCCGAGCAGATGGCGGCGGAAAAGGCCCTGGAAGAACTGTTGAAAGATGAGTGATCTGAAATCGGGTTACGTGGCCATCGTCGGCCGGCCGAATGTCGGCAAATCGACGCTGTTGAACCGCCTGGTCGGGGAAAAGATCAGCATCGTCTCGCGCAAGGCGCAGACGACGCGCCATCGGGTCGCCGGCATACTCACCCGCCCCGACGCGCAATTCGTCTTCGTCGACACGCCTGGCTTCCAGACGCGCCACACCAATGCGCTGAACCGCACCATGAACCGCGGCGTCACGCTGGCGCTGGCCGAGGTCGATGCCGTCGTCCTGGTGATCGAGGGCGGCAGCTTCGATGCCAGGGACAAGGCCGTCGTCAAGCTGCTGCCGAAGGACAGGCCGGTCATCCTGGCCGTCAACAAGATCGACCAGTTCAAGGAGAAAAACAAGCTGCTGCCGATACTGGCCGATCTTTCGCGCGAATTTCCGTTCGCCGCGATCGTACCCGTCAGCGCGGCGAACGGCGCACAGACGGAAAACCTGCTGGCCGAGATATACAAGCATCTGCCGAACGACGGGTTGCTTTTCGGCGAGGACGAAATCACCGACAAGAGCGAACGCTTCCTGGCTGCCGAATACATCCGGGAAAAGCTGTTCCGCCTGGTCGGCGACGAGTTGCCCTACGCATCGACCGTCGAGATCGAGAAATTCGAGGTGGACGGCGCGCTGCGCCGGATCAGCGCGGCCATCGTCGTCGACCGCCCGGCGCACAAGGGCATCGTCATCGGCAAGGGCGGCGAACTCCTCAAACGGATTGCCACCGAAGCGCGCCAGGACATGGAACGCCTGTTCGACGGCAAGGTGTTCCTCGAAGTTTTCGTCAAGGTCAAATCCGGCTGGTCGGACGACGAGCGCCTGCTCAAGAGCCTGGGCTATGAATGACGCCGGAACGGATTCCTGAGGGCTTGAGGCGATGCAACGGAACAAGGTCGACAGCCAGCCGGCATTCGTTCTGCACAGCTACCCGTTCCGCGAAACGAGCCTGATCGTCGAGGCCTTCTCCCGGAACTTCGGCCGCGTGGCCCTGCTGGCGCGCGGCGCGCGGCGCCCGCGCTCGGCGCTACGCGGCCTGCTGATGGAATTCCAGCCGCTGGAGCTCTCCTGGGCCGGCAAAGGCGAAGTGCATACCCTGACGAAAGCCGAATGGCAGGGCGGGCAGCCCCTGCTGACCGGACGGGCGCTCTTCTGCGGCTACTACCTCAACGAACTCCTGTTGAACCTCCTGCCGCGGGAAGACGCCCACGAACGCCTGTTCCCGGTATATGCTGAGACCTTGCGCCGGTTTTCCGGCACCCCCAGGGAATCCGACATCCGCTACTTCGAACGCGCTTTTCTGCAGGAATTGGGATATGGGCTCGACCTCGAACGCGATGTCGACGGGCAGCCCATCGATCCGCAGGGGTATTATGCCTATGAGATCGAGCGCGGGCCGGTCAGGCTGCGGGCGGCCGGGCAATCCGCCGTTTCCGTCTGCGGCCGTACGCTGCTCGATCTGGCGGCCGAGGCGCTGGCGGAACCGCGCTCGCTGCAGGAAGCCAAACAGTTGATGCGGGCCTTGATCGCCCACTATACGGGCGGCAAGGGATTGGAAACACGCAAGATTTTTATGGAGCTGCAAGAACTATGATCGAACTCGGAGTCAACATCGACCACGTGGCGACGATTCGCCAGGCGCGCAAAACCTACGAACCGGAGCCCGCCTGGGCGGCGGTCGAGGCGCACATCGGCGGCGCCGACGGCATCACGGTGCACCTGCGCGAAGACCGCCGGCACATCCAGGACGCCGACGTCGAGAAACTGCGCACCCTGACCCAGATCAAGCTGAACCTGGAAATGGCCGCCACCGACGAGATGGTCGCCATTGCCTGCCGCCTCAAGCCGGAAATGGCCATGCTGGTGCCCGAGGGCCGCCACGAGGTCACCACGGAAGGCGGGCTCGACATCCTGGCGCAGGAAGCCAGGCTGAAGGAGGCCATCGGCCGGCTGGCCGACGCCGGCATCGTCAGCAGCGTTTTCATCGACGCCGAACTGCCGCAGATCGAGGCGGCGGCGCGCATCGGCGCGCGCGTCTGCGAAATCCACACCGGCCCCTACGCGCACGCCTTCCACGAAAAGGGACGCGACGCCGAGAGCCCCGCGGTTCTCGCCGAGCTGGAAAAAATCCGCGTAGCCGGCGAAGCCATCCTCAGCCACGGCATGCGCTTCAACGCCGGCCATGCGCTCAATTACTTCAACGTGCAGCCGGTGGCGAGCCTGCCGGGCATCCGCGAACTTCACATCGGCCACGCCATCGTCAGCCGCGCCGTTTTCGTCGGCCTGCGCGAAGCCGTCCGAGAAATGAAGCGCCTGATGCGCGAAGCCGCCGCCCTGCCAGCGTCGTGAGCGGCCGATGATCGCCGGCATCGGTACCGACATCGCCGCCATCGCCCGCATCGGCAGGCTGTACGAGCGCCACGGCGAGCGCGCGCTGGAAAAGCTGCTGGCCCCGTCCGAACGCTACGACTTCGCCCGGGCCAAGGACCCGGCGCGCTTCCTGGCCAAGCGCTTCGCCGCCAAGGAGGCGTTCGGCAAGGCGCTCGGCATCGGCGTGGCGGCGCCGGCAACGCTGCCCAACATCGCCGTCACCCACGACGCCCTCGGCAAGCCTTCGTTCGCCTATGCCGAGCCGCTGGCGCAATACATGGCCGAGCGGACCCTGGCGGCGCACCTCTCGATCAGCGACGAAACGGACTACGCCGTCGCTTTCGTCGTCCTGGAGACGCTTTGACCTGCATGCCCCTGGCCCTGCCGCACGGCCCGCTGATGATCGACATCGCCGGCCTGGAACTGACCGATCTCGACCGCGAACGCCTCGCGCACCCGCTCGTCGGCGGCCTCATCCTTTTCGCCCGCAACTACGCCTCGCCGCAGCAACTGGCGAAGTTGACCGCGGAAGTCCACGCCCTGCGCTCGCCCCCGCTGCTGATCGCCATCGACCACGAAGGCGGGCGCGTGCAGCGCTGCCGCGACGGGTTTACGCGCCTGCCGCCGATGCGCGCCTTAGGAAGGCTATGGGACCAGGACCCCGAGCAGGCGCAACAGGCCGCCTACCGGATCGGCTACGTCCTGGCCGTCGACCTGCTGCAAAACGGCGTCGACTTTTCCTTCACCCCGGATCTCGACCTCGACTGGGGACGCAGCGGCGTCATCGGCGACCGCTCGTTCCACCGCGACCCCGAAGCCGTCATCGAGTTGGCCGGACAATTGATCGCCGGCCTGCGCCATGCCGGCATGAAGGCCTGCGGCAAGCATTTTCCGGGGCACGGCTGGACCGAAGCGGATTCCCACGTCGCCATTCCCGTCGATGAACGCAGCCTGGCCGAGATTGAACGCGACATGCGCCCCTACCGCCGGCTGGCCCTCGACGCGGTGATGCCGGCACACGTCATCTACCCGCAGGTCGATTCGCGCTCCGCCGGCTTCTCGCCGGTGTGGATAGAGATGTTACGCAAAGAAATCGGCTTCGATGGGGTGATCTTCAGCGACGATCTCTCCATGGAAGGCGCCAGCGTCGTCGGCGATGTCGTCGCCCGGGTGGAAGCCGCCTGGAACGCAGGATGCGACATGCTGCTGGTATGCAACGCGCCCGACAAGGCAGCCGAAGTGCTTGAACGCTGGCAACCGGAACTCGACTCCCGCCGTTCGGAGCGGATCGCCCGCCTGCTTCCTGGCCGATCCTTCTCCGAAGCCTTTGACGAAACCTGCTATCAAGCAGGAATCGAAGCCGCCGAATCGCTGGCGGCGTGCTGACCGGCGCCCGGCAGCCTCCCCGGTTTAGGGCGCTCCAGCCGGCCTATTGTTTATTGTTGAGGCGCCGCCTCGCCCACGTAAATCTCGACGCGGCGGTTCATCGCGCGCCCGGCTACCGTGCCGTTGTCCGCGATGGGCTCGCGCGAACCGCGCCCGTCGATGCCGATGCGGTTTGCGGCAACGCCGCGCGCCGTCAGGTAATCGCGCGTGGCCGCGGCACGATTGACGGACAAGGGATTATTGATGGCGTCGGTGCCGCTGCTGTCCGTGTGGCCGACAATTTTCACCGTCGTTACCGGGTGCTGGTTCAGCGTCGTCGCGAAACGGTCGAGAATCGGGCGCAGGTTCGGCTTGATGTCATAACGTCCGGAATCGAACGAAATATCGCTGGGAATTTCCAGCTTGAGCTGGTTGTCGGCCGTCTGGGAGACACTGACGCCCGACCCCT
>JAVBSG010000030.1:0-34686 GCA_031547245.1 Propionivibrio sp. | reverse complement strand
AAAACGAGGTCGAGGTCGGAGCCGTAGGCGAGTTCCTTGCCTCCTAGCTTGCCGTAGGCAATGACCGCGAATTTCGGCAGCCGCTCCGGATGGGGGTGCCGGCTTCGCAGGCGTTCCCAGCAGTGGTCGAGCGTGGTCTGCACGATGATGTCGGCCAGCTCGGTCAAGTGGTCGGCCAGACGCTCGACCGTCTGCAGTCCGGCAATATCCTGCGCCAGCAGGCGGAACACCTGGGCATGGTGCTCCTCGCGCAGGATGTCCATTTCCCGTTCGGTGTCTCCGGCGTGTTCGGCGAGGCGCGCCTGGAGATCGTGCCGGAAACCGGCCCAGTCGGTGGCAATGTCGTAGAGGCGCGGGTCGAGCACCTCGTCGAGCAGGATCGGGTGGCGGGTCAGATACGCAGCAGCCCAGGCGGAGCTGCCGATGATTCCGGCTACCTTGATCAGCGCCTGCGGATGCTGCTGCAATAGCGCAAGGTAGGCGCCGCGCCGTTCGATGCCTTCGAAGAAATCGAGGCCGCGCTGCCATGTGGCGTCAGGCGTCTTCGTCGCGGCGGCGGCTTCGATCAGGCGCGGGCCGATAGCGTCGAGGCGTTCGCGGATCGATGCGGCAAGCTGCTGGTACTTGGCGCTCTGCCGAAAGGCGTGCAACCGCTCCAGCATGGCTTTGGGCTGGCGAAATCCCAACTCGCAGGCCGTTTCCAGCGCTTCGTCGCCTTCGATCTCTTCAAGCCATAGTCCGGCGAGGGCGTGAGCGCCTTCGTCGGGTTCGGAGAATATTTCTTCGAAATGCCGGGCCACGTGCCGCCGGTGTGTTTCCAGAACGTCGCGCAAGGCCGGCCAATCGGCAAAACCCATGGCGCGGGCGAGCTGCGCCTGATCCTCTGCGCCGGCCGGCAGGCTGTGCGTCTGTGCGTCGTCGGCGTACTGCAGCCGGTGTTCGAGGCGGCGCAGGAATTCGTAGGCCTCGGCGAGTTCCCGCTCGCTGTCGGGCGGCAGCAGTCCGCGTTCGACGAGCAGAGGCAGGACTGCCAGCGTCGGGCGGATCTGCAGCGCCGAGTCGCGCCCACCCCGGATCAACTGGAAGACCTGCGCCATGAACTCGATTTCGCGGATGCCGCCGGGGCCGAGTTTGATGTGGTCGGCCATGTCCTTGCGCGCCACCTCGCGGCGGATCTGCGCGTGCAGGTCGCGCATGGCGTTGATGGCGCCAAAGTCGAGGTATTTGCGAAAGACGAAGGGGCGGGCGATCTGTTCCAGGAGAGCAGCCCATTTCGGCTGCAGGCTATCGCCGAGGTTCATGACGCGCGCCTTGATCCAGGCGTAGCGTTCCCACTCGCGCCCCTGGGCGATGAAGTAGTTTTCCAATGAAACGATGGAACCGACCAGCGGACCGGAATCGCCGTTCGGGCGCAAGCGCATGTCGACGCGGAAAACCTGGCCGTCGCCCGTCATTTCGCCGATGGCCGCGATGAGCCTTTTCCCCAAACGGGTGAAGAAGTCGAAGGCTTCGATCCGGCGGCCGCCACCCGGTGCCCCTGCGGTTTCCCCGTCCTCGGGGTAGACGAAAATGTAATCGACGTCGGAAGAAACGTTGAGCTCGCGTCCGCCGAGCTTGCCCATGCCGATGACGAGCAGGCGTTGCGGCTGCCCATCCTTGTCCAGCGGCTCACCGAATTGGGTAGCGAGCTGGCGGTGCAGAAAGTCCAGCGCATGATTGGTGGTGATGTCGGCCAGCAGCGTCATGGTCTCGACCACCTCTGACAGCGGCGCTTCCCCGCCTATGTCGCGCACGGCGAGCGTGGCCAGAACGCGCTGCCGCAGCCGGCGCAGGGCGCGCTTCAGGCCGTCTTCGTCGCCGGTGCTCTCTGCGGCGAGGAAAGACTGCATAAGCCCTGCGGTCATCGGCGCGCCGCTGTGGGCCGTTAACCAATCATGGATTTCTGGGCGGGCGGCCAGCAGCCGGCGCAGGAAGCGGCTGTGCCCAAGGGCGGGTTGCCAGGCGTCGGGAGCCGGGTTTTCGGGGGAACCGTTGAAAGTGTAGGAGGTCATCATAAAGAGAATGTTAACCAAGGGGCTCAATGGCGCAACGTCCTGTCAGGCACCGCCGTGGGTTTGCCGGCTAAAGCCGTTACAATGGCGGTTGTGGCGTGACAGGCCACGCACCATTCTAGTGACGTTTATCGAAAACAGGCAAAGCTTTCCGCAGATGGCAGAATCATGAAGCGCCCAGACGGCTTGCGCGCGGCGCTATACCACCGTTTCCACTGGTTGTGGCCGATCCTCTCGAATCCGCTGGGGCGTGGCGCCGTGCGCGTGTTCATCTGGGGTTTCTGGCTGGCCTACTTCGGATTCATTGTGCTGGTGCTGTCGTTGCGCTACGTGGTTTTCCCGCATATCGAGGACTATCGTCCGGCCATAGAACGCCGTCTTGGCGAAGAGTTGAAGCGGGAGGTCCGCATCGGGCGGATCGAAGCCAGTTGGGAAGGCGTGCATCCCGACCTGACGCTGCACGATGTCGATGTGGCGGATGCCGAAGGCCGTCCGGCGCTGAGTTTCTCGCGTGTCGGCATGGTTCTCTCATGGTGGTCGGTGCCGGAAGCCACGCCCCTGTTGCGTTCGCTGTGGATCGATCGGCCGGAGTTGCATTTGCGGCGGGACGGGGATGGACAGCTTTTCATCGCGGGAATACAGCTCGATCCGGGATCCGGCAACGGCAACATTTCTTCGTGGGTGCTGAGGCCGCGCCATATCCGCATCCAGGGAGCGACGCTGGTCTGGCAGGACGAAATGCGGGGAGCGCCTCCCCTGATGCTCGAAGATGTCAATATCGCGCTCGACAACCGTGGGAAAACACACCAGTTCGGACTGACGGCGCTGCCACCGAAGGAATTCGCTTCGCGGATCGACGTCCGGGGCGATTTCCGGGGGGAAAACCTTGAGGCTTTGCACGAATGGTCGGGGCAGGCATATGCTGAAATTCCCTATGCGGATCTGGCCGTCTGGCGGCAGTGGGTCGATTATCCGGTGATGTTGCCGCAAGGCCGGGGGGCGCTACGGAGCTGGCTGGACTTTGCCGACGGAGCATTGCATGAAGCGACTGTCGACGTATCGCTGCAGGATGTCAGCCTGAAGCTCGGGCAGGATCTGCCGCAGCTCGAGCTTGAACAGTTGTCGGGCCGCCTGCAGGCGCGTTTGCAGGCGAGGAGCCTGGCGGTGAAGGGCAGGAACGTCAGCCTCACGGCCCGGACCGGCGAGCCGGATGAGAGAAGGAGGGCAGCGCCGATCCGCATCGAACCGGTCGACTTCGACATTGCCGGATCGCCCGAATCCGGCGGGGAAGTGGTAGCGGCGGGCAGCGCAAGCGTTTCCCGGCTGGACATCGGAGCGCTGGCACGACTGGCCGATTATCTGCCGGTTGATGAGAAAGCACGGGAGCTGCTCAGGGATTATGCCCCGCAGGGGCTGGTCAGCGAACTGTCGGCGCGCTGGAAGACACAGGCCGGTGCCTTGCGGTCGTACTCGCTGAAAACGCATTTCCAGAACCTGGGGATAAAGGCGAAAGACGCCGTCCCTGGCTTCACCGGCCTGTCGGGGTCGATGGAAGCTGACGAGAACAGCGGACTGATTGCCTTGGCTTCAGAGCAATCAACCATCGATTTGCCATCAGTTTTCTCAGAATCGCTGACCAAGCTCGATTCGCTGAAGGTACAGGCGCGCTGGAACATCGGCAAGGAGGGCCTGTCCGTCGCACTGTCGAAAGCGGAATTCGCGAACCCGGAAATGGCGGGGTCGGCGCAAGGGAGCTATCGTGCGGTAGAAGCCGGGCCGGGCATCATAGACATGACGGCTGAACTGACGCGCGCTGATGCGCGCGCCGTCTGGCGCTACCTGCCGAATACCATAGGCGTGGGCGCGCGGCACTGGCTGCGCGATTCGCTGTTGGGAGGCAAGGCGACCGAAGCCAAATTGATCCTGAAGGGCGATCTGAACGATTTTCCTTTCCTCGACAAAGAACTCGGACAATTCCTGGTAACGGTCAAGGCGCGCGATGCCATTATCGATTACGCCAAGGGCTGGCCGCGCATCGACGATATCGATGGCGACCTCCGGTTCGAAGGCAACGGCATGGAAATCGATGCGCACCAGGGAAGGGTTCTCGGCGCGAAACTTTCCAAAACGTTCGTGTCCGTCCCCGATTTCGACAAGCCGATCTCGACGCTTCACGTTAAGGGGCAGGCCGATGGCTCCACCTCGGAATTCCTCAAGTTCATCGAGCAAAGCCCTGTGGCCGAGCAGATCGACCATTTCACCGAGGACATGCGCGCCACCGGCAACGGCCGCCTCGACATCAGCCTGACGATTCCTCTGGCCGAGCAACTGCTGAAAGACTCGAAAATCAATGGCACTTATTCGCTTTTCAACAACGATGTGACGGTCGATACCGCCCTGCCGCCGCTACGGCAGGCGAACGGCAGCATCCGCTTTTCCGGCAGCGATCTGAACATCCCGGGGATCAATGCCACGCTGCTCGGCGGTCCGCTGAAAATCCAGGGTGGGCTGCAGAAAAACGGCCGCGTGCTGATCACCGCGGACGGCCGGATGGACATGGACCAGTTGCGCAAACAATCGGATCATCCCCTGCTTGCCAACCTGTCGGGATCGGCGTCCTACCACGGGGAGGTGCTGGTTAATAAGCGCGATGCCGATCTGAAGATCGAATCGACGCTTTCCGGCCTATCGTCGGCCTTTCCCGCGCCATTCGCCAAACAGGCCGGCGAAACCCTGCCGCTACGCTTCGAGAAGAAAAAATTACTGCCCGCGGATGGCAGCGACAAGGCGGATGCACCGGCGCGCGAGCAAATCAACGTCTCGCTGGGGGACGTCATGTCGGCGCAACTGGTGCGCCAGAAGTCGCCGCAGGCGGGATTTACCATCGAAAAAGGCGTAGTCGCCATCGGCCGTGCCCCGCAACTGCCGGAAAAAGGGGTTATGCTCGCGGTGGGGGCCAAACAACTGGATCTGGACGTCTGGCAGAAGCTGCTTGATACGGCGAGTGCCGGGAACAGCCAGGAAAATGCCTCCTCATCCAGTTTTACCCCGGATCTGATCAGCCTGCAGGCCGGTGAAGTGCTGATGCGGGGACTGCGTTTCCAGGATGTCGACCTGCTGGCGTCCGCCACGCCCAAATCCTGGAGGATTAAGTTGAATTCGCAGCAGGCCGCCGGCGATATTCTCTGGAACGAGGAAGGAAGGGACGGGAATGGCCGTCTGGTCATGCGCCTGTCGCGACTGCGCATCGACGATTTCACGCCGGCCACGAACGCGACGCCGGGCGAGCCGATGCAGAAACTTCCGGCGTTGGATATCATCGCGGACGATTTTTCGGTACGCAAACTGCTTTTTGGCCGGCTGGAGCTACGTGCAAGGAATGAGAACGGCGCGTGGAACCTGAGTCGTTTTCAGGCATCGAACCCTTACGGGAACTTCGTGGGAAGCGGCCAGTGGCGGCGCACGGACGGACAGAACCGATCGCAGCTGGATTTTAAAATCGACAGCGACGATGTAGGCAAGCTGCTTGGACGAATGGGATACCCGGGAACGGTCCGCGCCGGCACGGCGCAACTGGAAGGCAAGCTTGCCTGGAACGGACCGCCGACGGAAATCGACTACGCCTCGATGAACGGAAACTTGAGTGTCGAAGCCAGCAAAGGGCAGTTCCTCAAGCTCGACCCCGGAGCGGCCGGGAAACTGCTGGGCTTGATCAGCCTGCAGAACCTGCCGCGGCGGATATCGCTCGATTTCAAGGACGTGTTCAGCGAAGGTTTCGCTTTCGACAGCATCGCCGGCAAGGTGGCGGTGCAGCAGGGCGTGATGCATACGGATCAATTGCTGGTGAGCGGACCTTCCGCGCGGGTCATCATGCGCGGCGATGTCGATCTCAAACAGGAAACGCAGCACCTTAACGTCAATGTGCTGCCCGAAGTGGGCGAAACGGCCGCGCTCGGTGTGGCCATCATCAACCCGGTGGCCGGCGCGGCGACGTGGCTGGCCAACAAGGTATTGCAGAATCCGTTGAGCAGCATGTTCGGGTTCAATTATTTGATTACCGGCAAGTGGGATGACCCCAAGGTCGAGAAGCTGCCTTCGAAAGGGCTTGGCGGAACAACGGAATCAACGCTCGGGCAATAAACCCTCCGGGGAAAAAACAGGTACTGTTCACTGAATCAGACACGCAATGAAATGATGAGAGTATGAAGAATATCCGCCTTGCCGCCATTCAGATGGTATCGACGCCGCGTGTCGATGAAAATCTGCAAACCGCTGCCGGCCTGATCGCCGAGGCGGCGGCGCAGGGGGCGGAACTGGTTGCGCTGCCCGAATATTTCCCGATCATGGGACGCGATACGGACAAGTTCGCGGCGCAGGAAATTGACGGGCATGGCCCCATCCAGGATTTCCTCGCCGAGAGCGCACGCCGGCATGGCATATGGGTCGTCGGAGGGTCGTTGCCGCTGCAGGCCAGCGCCAATGACAAAGTGTTGAATACCTGCCTGGTGTTCGACCCGCAGGGAGAGTGCGCGGCGCGTTACGACAAGATCCACCTCTTCGGTTTTCAGAAAGGCAAGGAGCGCTACAACGAAAGCGCGACGATCGAGCCCGGCAGCCGTCCCGTAGCGTTCGGAGCGCCGTTCGGGCGGGTGGGCCTGTCGATCTGCTACGATCTGCGCTTCCCCGAGCTCTTCCGCGCGCTGGGCGAAGTCGATCTGCTGATCCTGCCGGCCGCCTTTACCGAGGTGACCGGGCGCGCTCATTGGGAAATCCTGCTGCGCGCGCGCGCCATCGAGAACCAGTGTTACGTCCTGGCGGCCGCGCAGGGCGGCATACACGAGAACCGCCGCGAAACGCACGGCAACAGCATGCTGATCGACCCGTGGGGCGAAGTGATCGTCCGTCGTGACAAGGGCGCGGGCGTCGTCATCGGCGATCTCGACCATGCGCGGCTGGCCGAAGTGCGCGGCGATCTGCCCGCGCTGCGCCACCGCGTGCTTGGGAAGTCCTGACCAGATGGCTCCGGCATGGTTGCGCCGTTGCTGTCCTGGACTATCCGAAGATGAACGGATTCTCAGTGAAGTGAACAACGAACATTTTCCAACGTTTATGGATAAAACGCATGACCGATAAAAGCCAATCACCGCTCATTCAGGCCAGGAAAACCCTGCTGGCGCCCTTCGGCCTGAAAAGCTCCGACCTGAACGGGATCATCGGCAGGATCATGACGAACGGCGTCGATTACGCCGACCTGTACTTCCAGTACAGCCGCAGCGAAGCCTGGAGCCTGGAGGAAGGGATCGTCAAATCCGGCAGCTTCAATATCGACGAAGGCGTGGGCGTGCGCGCCATCTCCGGCGAAAAGTCGGCCTACGCGTATTCCGACGACATCAGTCTGCCGGCCCTTGGCGATGCTGCCTCGGCGGTGCGCGCCATCGCTGCATCGGGACAGCTCGGGCGGGTGCGTGCCGGGGCGCTGCGTGCGGCGAAAACCGAACATTCCCTGTATCTGCCGCACGATCCCATCGCTTCGCTCGATGCCGCGGCCAAGGTACGCCTGCTCGAGCGCCTGGAATCCTTTGCACGCGCCGAGGACGGGCGCGTGGTGCAGGTCATGGCGCACTTGGCCGGCGAGTACGAAGTTGTCCTGATCGCCGGCAGCGACGGCCGTCTGGCGGCGGATGTCCGGCCGCTCGTGCGTGTGTCGATAACCGTGATCGTCGAAGGCGAAGACGGCAAGCGCGAACAGGGCTCTTCGGGTGGCGGCGGGAGAACAGACTACGGTTTCTTCACCGACGATATCCTGCGCGAATATGCCCGCATCGCCGTGCATCAGGCGGTGACCAATCTCGACGCCCGCCCGGCGCCGGCCGGGCGCATGCCGGTCGTGCTCGGAGCAGGCTGGCCGGGCATCCTGCTGCACGAAGCGGTGGGGCACGGACTGGAGGGCGACTTCAACCGCAAGGGCAGTTCGACTTTTGCCGGACGGATCGGCAAGCGCGTGGCATCAAAGGGCGTCACCGTGGTTGATGACGGGACCCTGGCGGGACGGCGCGGTTCGCTCAACATCGACGACGAAGGCAACCCGACGCAGCGTACCGTGCTGATAGAGGACGGCATCCTGCGCGGCTATATGCAGGACAGCCTCAATGCCCGCCTGATGGGCGTGCCGACGACGGGCAATGCCCGCCGCGAGTCCTTCGCGCATCTGCCGCTGCCGCGCATGACCAATACCACGATGGTCAACGGCGACAAGAGCGCCGAAGAGATCATCCGTTCCGTGAAGAAAGGCATCTACGCCGTCAACTTCGGCGGCGGACAGGTGGATATCACCAACGGCAAGTTCGTCTTCTCGATGTCCGAGGCCTACATGATCGAGAACGGCAAGGTGACCTACCCGGTCAAGGGTGCGACGCTGATCGGCAACGGTCCGGAAGCGATGAACCAGGTGGTGATGATAGGTAGCGACCTGAAGCTCGATCCGGGCGTGGGAACCTGCGGCAAGGACGGCCAGAGCGTGCCGGTCGGCGTCGGCCAGCCGACGCTGCGCATCGACGGCCTGACGGTTGGCGGAACGGATTGACGAAAAAGCCAGCCATCTCCGGATGTTGAATCGGTCTCAGCAGGAAGCGGCGATGACGTCGTCGGGAAATTTTACGGATTGCTCGGGGATGCCCGGCTTTCGGGGGAAGACCTTCCCACGAGCATTTCGTGCAATTCCTGCTCGAGCAGTGCCGGATCGCCGAGATTCAGTTCGATCAGACGGCGCAGGTGGGTGATGCTGTAGATATCGATGGAATCGCAGAGAATACCGACGTAGCGTCCTTCCACATGGGCTACATGCGCATCCATGCTGATTTTGTGGTGCGTTTCGTTCAGGGGGATATGTAGTTTGCAGATGGCGCCGACAGTAGCCGTCGTGCCGGCAGGAAGGCGAATCAAAGCGCCTTTCAGCGAAAGGTCGATTACCGCGGCATTCAGCGTGCAATCCGGAAAAATCATGGTTGCTGGAGCCTGAAATGCAACGCGGGAGTGTTTGCGGCGTTCTCTACCCATGATTCGATATTCCCAAACCCCTATCACTTACCGCGCATATTACCCCAAAGCTGCTTGTGTAGTTGCAGTTGAAAGCGGACAGGCAGCCTGTCGGTCAAAATCCACTCGGCCAGCGAACGCGGATCGAGCGAGTCCTGAACCGGCGACATGAGTATCGGGCAGCATTTCTCGAGATGCCGTTCGGCGATGGTGCTTTTCGCCCAATCGTAGTCCTGGCGGTCGTTCAGCACGAATTTAAGCTCATCGCGCGGGGTGAGCAACGCCAGATTCTGCCAGCGGTTGCGCGCGGCTTCTCCGGAGCCTGGCGCCTTGATGTCGACAATGCGGGAGACGCGCGGGTCGACCGCGACGATATCCAGAGCGCCGGAAGTCTCCAGCGACACGTCGTAACCGGCGTCACACAAGGCCGCAAGCAGGGCAAGACAGTTTTTCTGGGCAAGCGGCTCTCCTCCGGTGACGCAAACCTGCTGCACGCCGTATTCGGCCACTGCGTCCAGAACGGCGGCGATGCTCATCCGCTGCCCACCGGAAAAGGCATGTTCCGTATCGCACCAGGTGCAGCGCAAAGGGCAGCCGGTCAGACGGACGAAAACCGTCGGCAGCCCGATACGCGAAGCCTCACCTTGCAGCGAATGGAATATCTCGTTGATGAGCAGGGAAGGCTTCCTTTTTTCAGTCATCCGTTACTTCTTCAGGCGCTGTTTGGCCGTACTGGCCGCCGAGCTGTCCGGATATTTCGCGACCACCGTTTCCAGCGAGGTTTTGGCGCCTTTGGCGTCGCCCAGTTCCTGCTGGCAGAAAGCCATGCTGACCAACGAATCCGGCGCCTTGGGGTTCTGCGGCCACTTGGCGACGACGACGCGGTATACCTCGATGGCTTTTTTGCAGTCCTGCATCGAAGACAGCGCATTGCCCTGCCAGTAGTAGGCGTTCGGCGTCAGCGTGCTGTCCGGGTAGGCCTTGGCGAAGGCGTCGAAAGCGCTGGCGGCCTCCTTGAGCTTGTTCGCCTTGAGCAGATTCAGCGCCGCTTCGTACTCGCGCGATTCGGCAGCCGGATCGGCCGGCTTCTTCTGTTCGGACACGGCACTGCCGCTGCTGCCGGCGTGGGCGCCGGCGTCTTCGGGCGGCGCAGCAACGGAAGCGGCTTCGATCTTGCGCAGGCGGCTGTCGAGATCGATATAAAAGTCCTGCTGCCGTTTCTTGGACGATTCCAGTTCATAGTTGAGCGTTTCGACCAGGCCGCGCAGCTTGGCGTTTTCCTCGCGCAAGGACTGGATCTGGTTCGCCAGATCGATCTGGGCCTTGGACAGCGTGTCGATCCGCTCGTTGGTCTTGACCGACAAATCGTTGATCCGCTGCCTGGCCTCGTCGTCGTCGAACAATGCCGCCCGCGACGGCTGCGCGGCAAAAACGCCGAGCAGCAGCGTCACGAGCAAGGGAACCGGGCTAAAACGCCGCGTCGGCATTTCAGAACTCGCCGCTGTAAAGCATGTCGCTACGGCGGTTTTCCGCCCACGCCATGTCGTCATGGCCAAGATTCTTCGGCTTTTCCTCGCCAAGGCTGACCGATTCGACCTGCTCATCGCGCGCGCCGAGCAGCACCAGCGCCCGTTTGACGGCGTCCGCCCGTTTCTGCCCGAGCGCGAGGTTGTATTCGCGGCTGCCGCGCTCGTCGGTATTGCCCTGAATCAGCATTTTGAACTGGCGGTTGTTGACCAGGAATTTGGCGTGAGCGGCGACGAGATCGCGGTATTCGGCTCGGATGTCGAATTTGTCGTAATCGAAGTAGATGCTGCGCTTGGACAGGATGCTCTTCGGATCGGTCAGTTCGGCGGGCAGTCTGCGGCCGTCGACGCCGGAGGCGGTGACCGTGGCGACGTCTCCGCTACCGGCGCGGGATTCTACCGGAGCAGCGTTTTGATCGGTATCGGGAGTCGAACTGCAGCCTGCGATCAGGAAAGCGAGAAGAGCGGGGAGGATGAGGCGTTTCATAATAGAGGATTCTCCAACGTCAAAAGTTCTGAAAAAAGCAAAAGGCTTCTGTCACGCATGCTAGCGGACATAAGGCCCCCAGGCCGGTTCACGGACGTCGCCAGCCGAGATGGAAAGGCGCTGCCTGATCCGCCCGTCCACCGAAATGGAAGACAACACTCCACGGCCGCCAGTTTCCGTAGCAATCAGGATCATGCGGCTATTGGGAGCAAAGGATGGCGATTCATCCTTGCCCGAATCGGTCAGTATCTGGACCTGGCGGCTGGCAAGGTCCATCGCGGCCAGGCGGAAACCGCCCTCGCGCCGGGTGATGAACGCCATCGTCTTACCGTCGGGCGAGATACGTGGGGAAACGTTGTAGTTGCCTTCGAACGTGACGCGCTGGACGTCTTCGCCGCTCGGGCTCGAACGGTAGATCTGCGGGCTGCCGCCGCGGTCGGAAGTGAAATAGAGCGTCTGGCCGTCGGGGGAAAAGAAGGGTTCGGTGTTGATGCTGGCGTTCGTCGTCAGGCGCTGCACGCCGGAACCGTCGGCATTGATCAGGAAAATCTGCGAGCCGCCGTCTTTCGACAGGGTGACGGCCAGCCGGCGGCCGTCCGGCGACCAGGCCGGAGCGGAATTGGAGCCCTTGAAATTGGCGACGACGGTACGCTGGCCGCTGGCCAGCGTATGCACGTAAATGACCGGTTTCTTGTTCTCGAACGAAACGTACGCCAGGCGCGAACCATCGGGTGACCATGCAGCCGAGATGATGGGCTCGCGGGATTTCAGCGCGACCTTGGCGTTCTGCCCGTCGGCATCGGCGATGTGCAGTTCGTAGAGGGCTGGACCCGCCTTGACGACGTAGGCGATGCGCGTCGAGAAGACCCCGGGCTCGCCGGTCAGTTTTTCGTAGATGACGTCCGCGATGCGGTGCCCGGCGGCGCGCAGCATGGCCGGCGAAGTCACGAAAGCGGCGCCGCCGAGTTCGCCCTGCTTGTTGATGTCGTAGAGGCGAAAGCGCGCTTCCTGGCGGCCGTCGCTGCTGGGCGCGATGCTGCCGGCAGCCACGGCATCGGCGCCGCGCATCTTCCAGTCGGCGTAGACCGGCGGGGTGGCCTCGGTCATGGCCACGCCGTTGGCGCCGATCATGCGGAACAGGCCGCTGTGTTCCAGATCGCCGCGAATGACGCTGGTGATGGCGCGCGAAGCGCTGGGATCACCGCCGAAATCGGCAATCGCCACAGGGATCTGGTTGGCGCCGGCGCCGGTGATCTCGATGGTCAGCTCGGCGTAGGCGGATGGCGCAGACAGCGTCAACAGCGTGGCGGCAATCAGGCTCAGGCTGCGTAGCGAAAATGATGGTTGGAACATGAGGCGCAGTCTCTCAAAAAAGGCGAATAATTATATCCCCTTGTTTCGCAAGGGGCCGGAACGCGGGGGGATTCTCCCAGTATAGAGCTTATTCATCGAAAGGCTTGTATTTCACCAGGATGGTCGGCCAGAACAAATTGGATTGATCGGGTTTGGGAAAAGGCGAAGATTTGTTGATAGCCCTCGCAACGGCTTCATCAAGGGCTTTGTCGCCACTGGGTTTCTGAATTTTGACACTAGTAATTTCGCCAGATGGTAATTGTTCGATTTCAAACCAAGCTTCAGGGTTACCTTGAATACTGCGCGGTAGCACAATGTTGTTTCTGATTCTATGACGGATTTGGGATGCGTAGCTTTTCGTGATTTGTGCCAGCGCTTGGGATGAGTCGGCACGAGAATTGACTGGCGCACTATCCTCGGCGAATGCACTGGAGATGACGCCATAATCCGCGACCAGAAGAAGAATAAGCGGCAAAGAAGAAACAATGCGGGGAGTCATGGCGGCAAAAGAGGTTTACTCATCATAAGGTTTGTGCTTTAGCCTTAACACACGCACTTGTGAAAACAGTTCGGGTCGATCAGGTTTCGGCAAAGGAGCAGATTTACTGATGGCTCGTTCGACGGCTTCGTCCAGCGCTCTGTTGCCGCTGGATTTTTGCATCTTGATACTGATGATGTCGCCACTTGGGATCTGCGTTATTTCGAAGATGACTTCCGGGTTACCTTGAATAGATCGTGGCAGAACAATGTTGCTCTTGATCTTTGCATAGACCTTTGCTTTGTAATCAGCCAGTCCGCGTGATTCAGCCAGCGCCGCTTCTTCAGCCGCCAACTGGCCGCGCATTCTCTCCGCTGCCTCGGTGCGCGCTCGCTGCTGGTCCTGCGCGGCTTTTTGCTGCGCCAGCTGCTTTTGCTCCTGTTCCAGCGCCTTCTTCCAGTCGGGAGGCTCGGGTTTAGGTTCAGGTTTCTTCGGCTCGGGCTTTTTCGGTTCCTCTTTCTTGGGCTCGGGTTTGGGTTCAGGTTTCTTGGGCTCTTCCTTCTTTTTCTCTTCCTTCACCGCAATGTCGGGTTTGGGCGGAGGGGTCGGCTCGACCTTGGGCTCCGGTTTCGGTTCAGGCTTGGGGTCGGGCTTTGGTTCGGGTTTGGGCTCAGGCTTCGGAGCCGGCTCCGGTTTCGTCACGGGAGCCGGTGTCGGCCCGGCGCGCCAGACTTCCACGGCGACCGAAGCCGGCGCCTGGCTTTTCCACTGCACGCCAAAGAACAGGGCGCCGAGCAGCAGCAGATGCACGAGCGCCGAGAGCAGCAGCGCCGTCGGGCTGGATTTCTCCTTGGGCGTGAGCGGGGCGGAAAACGTGTCCACGGATTACTGTTTCGCCTGGATTGCTACTTCTTGATCGGTTGGACCAGCAGCCCGATACGCTTGACTTCCTGGCGCTGCAGTGCGTCCATGACATCCAATACCGCCTCGTACTTGACGTTCTTGTCGCCGACGATGAGGACCGGTTGATCCGGGTTCTTGCGTTGGGCTTCGACGATGTTCTTTACGATCTCGTCGCGGCTCGTGAAGTTTTCCTTTTGCCCGGGGACAGTCAGCGACAGCTGCTGATCGGTGCGGATATTGACCTGCAGCGCTTCGGCGGGCGCCTGGGGAGCTTTACCGACCGATGGAACGTCGATGCTGGCGGTGGTCATCATCGGCGCCGTCACCATGAAAATGACGAGCAGCACCAGCATGACGTCAATGTAGGGTACGACGTTGATTTCGTTTTTCAGGCGACGTGGGCGCATGATTCCTCCCAGTTAACGCATCTGCCGTTGCAGGATGTTCGAGAACTCTTCCATGAACGACTCGAAACGAATCGACAGGCGATCGATTTCGTGCGAAAAGCGATTATAGGCGACAACCGCCGGAATGGCCGCGAACAGGCCGATGGCGGTAGCGACGAGTGCTTCGGCGATGCCCGGGGCGACGGCCGAGAGCGTGGCCTGGCCGACGTTGGATAGACCGCGGAAGGAGTGCATGATTCCCCAGACCGTGCCGAACAGGCCGACATAGGGGCTGACCGAACCGACCGACGCGAGGAAGGCCAAGTGCGCGTCGATGCTGTCGACTTCGCGCTGGTAGGTGGCGCGCATGGCGCGGCGCGAGCCGTCGACGATGTCCTTGGGGTCGAGGTTTCTCTGGCTGCGCAGTTTGGTGAATTCCTGGAAACCGGCCTGGAAGATGCGCTCCATGCTGCCCGCGTCATGCCGGTTGTTGACGGCGCTCTGATACAGGCCGTTCAGGTCGCCGCCGCTCCAAAAATCGCGCTCGAACTGCTCGGTTTCCCGGTGCGCCCGCTTGACGGTGATCCATTTGCGGAAAATGTAGTACCAGGACATGAAGGAGACGCAGGCGAGCATCAGCATCACGGCCTGCACGACCGCGCTGGCGTTGAGGATCAGGTGCAGGATGGAAAGGTCTTGCGAGACGTTCATTGCATGGTTTCCAGTTGGGCGCGCATGGCGGCGGGAATCGAGACAGGTTTCATTTGCGCGATGTTTACGCAGACGATCTGGACCTTGGCGCTGGCCAGTTCGTCCCAGCCGCCGTCGGTTTCCGGATTGGCGCGCCGGACGTCCTGGCGGAAAAAGATTTGCGAACGGCTGACGCGCTCGACTTTGAGGCCGATGGTCAACAGATCGTCGAGGCGGGCGGGTTTCAGGTATTCCACGTTGACGCTGCGCACGACGAAGGCGATGCCGGGGTCGCGCAGCAGTTCAGCCTGGTCGTGGCCGCCTTCGCGCAGCCATTCGGTGCGGCAGCGCTCGAGAAAACGCAGGTAGTTGGCGTAGTACACCACCCCGCCCGCATCGGTGTCTTCGTAATAGATACGGATAGGAATGGCAAAAGAATTGGATTTTTGATCTTGCGTCATAGGGGGATTCTAAGCCTGCTTTGAATGTTTTAATGTAATAATTTGTGACAACTTATTGTTTTATCTAATATTCATTGGGCTCGCCAAAGCTCGTTCTGAGTGCTTCGCGACGGTGCGGCAAGCCCGAGATGGCGGTAGATCGCGGCCGTGGCGACGCGTCCGCGCGGCGTGCGCTGCAAAAAGCCCTGCTGGATCAGAAAAGGTTCGAGTACATCTTCGATGGTGTCGCGCGCCTCGCCGATGGCGGCGGCGAGATTATCGACGCCGACCGGGCCGCCGTCGAACTTGTCGATGACGGCGGAGAGCAGCTTGCGGTCCATGACGTCCAGTCCGCCGTGGTCGACGTCCAGCATGGACAGCGCCTGGTCGGCGACTTCACGGGTAATCTGTCCGCTGGCGCGGACTTCGGCGAAATCGCGGACGCGGCGCAGCAGGCGGTTGGCGATGCGCGGCGTGCCGCGCGAGCGGCGGGCGATCTCCAACGCGCCGTCGGCATCGGCCGGAACCTTGAGAAGCTGCGAGGAGCGCGTGACGATGTGCTGGAGTTCTTCCGGCGTGTAGAACTCCAGACGGGCAACGATGCCGAAGCGGTCGCGCAACGGATTGGTCAGCATGCCGGCGCGCGTCGTGGCGCCGACCAGCGTGAACGGAGGCAGATCGAGTTTGACCGAGCGGGCCGCCGGACCCTCGCCGATCATGATGTCGATCTGAAAATCCTCCATCGCCGGGTAGAGGATTTCCTCGACGACGGGGCTCAGGCGATGGATTTCGTCGATGAACAGCACGTCATGCGGTTCGAGGTTGGTCAGCATCGCGGCGAGATCGCCGGCGCGTTCGAGCACCGGCCCCGACGTCTGGCGCAGGTTGACGCCCATCTCGGCGGCGATGATGTGGGCCAGCGTGGTCTTGCCGAGACCGGGCGGGCCGAACAGCAGCACGTGGTCCAGTGTATCGCTGCGGCGTTTGGCGGCTTCGATGAAAATCCCCAATTGCTCGCGGATCTTGGCTTGCCCGACATAATCGGCCAGCCGCTTCGGGCGCAACGCGCGTTCGATGGCATCTTCCTGGCTCGATTTCGATTCGGGGGAAATCAGCCGGTCGAGTGGCGCTTCATTGAAATTGTCAAAGGAATCGGTTTCGATCATGGTCAGATGGACGGCTGTTCTTCGTGTTCGGAAAGCGCCAGCCATTCGCGGATGAGCACCTGCCCCAGGGCAAGCAGCATGGGGCCGAGGAACAGGCCGATGAAGCCGAAAACCATGACGCCTCCGAAAATGCCGACGACGATCAGCAGCAGCGGCAGGCTCGACGTGCGCGAGATGAGGATCGGCTTGATGACGTTATCCACGCTGCTGATGCCGAACATGCCCCACAGCAGCATGAAGATGGCCCAGCCGGTCTGGCCGCTGTCATAGAGCCAGAAAGCAGCACCGAGCCAGATCAGTGTGGCGCCGATGACCGGCACCATGGAAAAGATGAAAGTCGTGAGTGTCAGCATGGCGACACCGGGAACCCCGGCGATGATATAGCCGATCATGGCCACGATGGCTTGCGCCGCTGCTGTGCCGACGATGCCGACCATGACGCCGGTGACCGTGCCGGCGGCCAGCTTGAGCATGCGCTTGCCAAGTTCCCCGGCCAGTTTGTGGCTACCGTTGCGCAGTGCCTCGGCGTATTTGTCGGCGTCGCGGAAAATGAAGAAGACGAAGAAAACGACCAGTATCAACTGCAGCAGCCCCTGGCCGAGAATCGATACGGAAGCGAGCGCCACGCTCCGCGCCGGGACGATCATCTGGCGCAGCAGGTTGTTCATTTCCTCGCGGCTGGCGGCCAGACCGTGCCAGTACGAATCGATGCTGGCGCCGACCATGGGCAGGTCGGACAGCCATTTTGGCGGGCTTGCCGGCAGGCCCTGTTCGAGCATCGGGCGGATATACCGGATGACCGATTCGACGCCGTCGGCCAGCGTGCCGGAAAGCAGAGCCACAGGCGCCACCAGCACCAGCACCAGCAGGATCGACATCAGCAGGGCGGCCAGGTTGCTGCGCCCCCGGCACAGCCTGACCAGGCGGGAACGCAGCGGGGAGGTCGTAACGCAGATCACTACGGCGAACATCAGCGTTCCCGTGAAGGGCAGCAGCACGGCAATGCAGCCAATCAGCAGCAGCGCCACGATGGCGATCTGGATGATCTGTTTCTGGGCGGAGGTAATTTGTTGCATTATGTTTTCGAGAGTAGTTTAAGGGCCTGGCGTATGCCATCCGACGTGGACAGGCCCTGTGGCAATTGATTCATTACCGCCGATGCTTCGCGGTCATTGTACCCGAGTGCCAGCAGCGCATTGAGAATGTCATGGTGGCTGTCCTCGACGGCGTGCGCGGCGGTTGGCAAGGCTTCGGCCAGCTTGCCCTTGAGTTCGAGCAGCAGCCTTTCCGCCGTTTTCTTGCCGATGCCGGGAACCTTGACGAGGCGGCCGACTTCCTGGCGGGCGATGGCTTGCGCAAGGTCGTTGACGGAAAGCCCGGAAAGCACGGCGAGCGCCGTACGTGCGCCGATTCCGGAGATCTTGATCAACTGGCGGAAGGCGAAACGTTCGGCTTCGGTGCCGAAACCATACAGGAACTGCCCATCCTCGCGGACGACGAAATGCGTCAGCAGCACGACCTTTTCGCCGGTCGCCGGCAGGTTGAAAAACGTGCTCATCGGCACGTCGACTTCATAGCCGACACCCTGCACGTCAACAACAACCTGCGGTGGCGATTTTTCCAGCAAATTTCCGGCCAGGCGTCCAATCATCGGTTAATTCTCCCTTGTTTCCCTCTGCTTGCTCTGAATCATCCGCCCGTTGCGCATGCGGAATCCTTTTGTTGCCAGTTTGCCCATTCCCTGCCCGCCGTGCGCGTGGGCGATGGCACAGGCCAGCGCGTCGGCGGCGTCCGGACTCGGATCGCCGGGCAGGGACAATAGGCGGCGCACCATGTGCTGAACCTGCGCCTTATCCGCATGGCCGTTGCCGACCACTGCCTGTTTGACCTGCAGGGCCGTGTACTCGGCCACCTCGATGCCGCCCGCGACCAGCGTGGTGATCGCGGCGCCCCGGGCCTGGCCGAGCAGCAGTGTCGATTGGGGGTTAACGTTTACAAACACGATTTCGATGACAGCCTGGTCGGGAAGATACTGTTTTAGTAGTTTGTTGATTCCCGCGTGGATGGTTCCCAGCCGCTCCGGCAGCGAATCGGCGGCATTCGTCCGGATGCAGCCGCTGGCCACGTAGGCCAGTCGGCTGCCGGCTTTTTCGATGACGCCGAAGCCGGTGACGCGCAGTCCGGGGTCGATACCGAGGATGCGGATCGTGGGATTTTGTGGCAGGTTCAACGGCAGTGTGCTCGCAGAGATTCGTTGCTGTTAGCCGACAGTATACAGAGTTGCGTGTCGCGATGAATGCGTGCGGAATTCCGCACGGGCAAATCGGGGGATTCCGGATTTATGCACGAACTTTCCCTCCGCACCGCATGGATTTTTTTCCTTATCCATGTTTAACAAAGGGTTATATTGTATTTCACAGAGTTCGCCGCCTGGGAACGGAATTTGCGATGGAAAGGAACCATCGGTCAAACATTCAGGAGGCGAACATGAACACCACGACGGCCATAGTCAACGCGAAGGCCGCAATACCACCGGCCACCGGGGAGAAGAAAGGGTTTGCCGCACGCTACGGCCTGCTGCTGGCCGTAGCCTCCCTGCTGTTCATCGTTTTTCTGCCGCAGCAAACCGGTCTGCCCGTAGCCGGGCAATGCATGCTGGGCATTCTGGCGTTTTCGGTCATCATCTGGATGACGGAGGCCGTGTCCTATCCGGTCAGCGCCGTCCTGATCACGGCGCTGACGGCGCTGATGCTGGGTTTTTCTCCCGACCTGGCCGATCCCACGAAACTGATCGGCACCAGCAAAGGATTGAGCATGGCCCTGGGCGGCTTCAGCAACACGGCGTGGGCGCTGGTGGGCGGCGCACTGTTCCTGGCGGCGGCGATGACGCATACCGGACTGGACAAGCGCATCGCCTTGCTCGTGCTGTCCAAGGTCGGGGCGAAAACCAGCCACGTCCTGATCGGCGTGATCGTCGTCGGCTTTCTGCTCAGCTTCGTCGTGCCGAGCACGACGGCCCGCGTGTCGTGCATGGTGCCCATCGTCATGGGCATCATCGTCGCCTTCGGCGTGCCGCTGAAAAGCCGCTTCGCCGGCATGCTGATGATTGCCGTGGCGCAGGCGGACAGCCTGTGGAACGTCGGCATCAAGACGGCGGCGGCGCAGAACATGATCGCCGTCAGTTTCATCGAGAAACAACTGGGCGTGAACATCTCCTGGCTCGACTGGTTCATTGCGGCGGCGCCGTTTTCGGCCATCATGTCGGTCATCCTGTATTTCGTCCTGATCAAGATGATGCCGCCCGAGACGCGGGAAATCGAAGGCGGCAGCGCCATCGTCGTCAAGGCGCTTGAAGGATTGGGGCCGATGCGGGCCAACGAGAAGAAACTGCTGACGATCTCGCTGGTGCTGCTGTTCTTCTGGGCCACGGAAAAAATCCTCCACCCGCTGGATACCTCCACGACGACCATCATTGCGATTGCCCTGATGTTCATGCCGCGCATCGGCATCATGAACTGGAAGGAAGTGCAGAATTCCATCCCCTGGGGAACGCTGGTGCTCTTCGGCGTCGGCATCAGCCTCGGTTCGGCGCTGTTGTCGACCAAGGCGGCGCCCTGGCTGGCGACCTGGATCAGCGGCGCTTTCGGCCTGCAGACGGCGACGGCCATGGTGATCCTGGCGACGCTCGCCGCCTTCCTGGTGCTCATCCACCTCGGCTTTGCCAGCGCCACGGGATTGGCCGCCGCGATGATCCCGATCGTCATCTCGGTGCTGCAAAGCGTGCAGACGCCGGGCATCAACGTCGTCGGCATGACCATGATCCTGCAGTATGTGGTCAGCTTCGGCATGATCCTGCCGGTCAACGCGCCGCAGAACATGGTGGCTTACGGCACGGATACGTTCGAGGTGCGCGATTTCGTGCGCACCGGCATCCCGCTGACGATCGTGGCCTATCTGCTGATACTGCTGATGGGTGCGACCTACTGGCAGTGGCTCGGCTACATGCCGGGATAAAGGTCTTCAACAATCGGGGGCGCAGGCAACGGCGCCTCCTGATGGCATCGGCAGTGTCCGGAGAAAAACCGATGGGCGCATTGCGCTCCGTCTGCCGTACTATTCGTTTTGTCTTCCTTGAACGGCCATACCCGACAAAGTGAATAACATTCCCGCCGATATCCTGCCGAGCCGTCAGCGTGCCTGGGGATGGCTGGGGCTGCGGCTGCTGTTGGTGGCGGTCTGCTGCACGCTGGTAGGCTGGGGGGTATGGCGTGAAACGCTGACGCGGCAGCTCGACCAGCTTGGCCAGCAGGCGCACCAACACGCCGAGTTCTACCGCTTGAGCCTCGAATCGCTGCTGACGCGCAATGCTTCTCTGCCGCGCGTCATTACGCTGGAAGACCGCCTGAAAAAGCTCCTGGAGGCGCCGCTCGATGCGCGCGCGCGAAGCGAGGCCAATGCCTATCTCCTGAAAGTCAAGAAAGGCGCCGACATCAGCGAGACTTTCCTGATGGACAAGGGCGGGCTGACGCTGGCGGCAAGCAATTACCAATTGCCGGAATCCTTCGTCGGCGCCAGCTATGCGTATCGGCCGTATTTCCGCGATGCTATGCAGAAAGGCCTGGGGATTTTCTACGGCATCGGGGCGACAACCGGCTATCCGGGTTATTTCCTGACGGCGCCGATCGAGGATAAAGGCAAGAAAATCGGCGCGGCGACCGTCAAGATCAGCCTGGAAGACTTCGAGGCGGCGATGATTCGCAGCGGCGACAAGATTTTCCTGGCCGACGCCGAGGGCGTCATTTTCCTGGCCTCGGTGGCGCAATGGAAATACCGTTCGTTGACGCCGCTGGAACCGGAGGTATTGGCGCGCATTGCCGACTCGCGCCAGTACCGCGACCAGCGGATCAGCCCGCTGGGGATTGCCTTGCCCGTGCAGGATAAGCCACAGTTGATCCGCCTGGCCCTGCCGGACGGCGCGCCGCAGGATTATCTCGTGCAATCGGTCGGGACGGGGCCGCTCGGCTGGTCTATCGTGCTGCTGACGCCCACCCGGCAGGAGCGCCAGAACGCCCTGCTGGCCGGAGGTGCGGCCGGGCTGGCGGCGGCGTTTTCCTTGCTGGTGGTGATCTTTTTCCGGCTGCATATCCGGCGCTACAACGAGCGGCGGCAGGCTGCCGTGGCGCTGCGTCAGGCGCATGGCGATCTGGAACGGCGCATTGCCGAGCGGACGGCCGACCTGCGGGCGACCAACGCGTCGCTGGAGGAAAAGATCGAAACCCTGAAAACCACCGAGAACATCCTGCGCGAGACGCGCGACGGCGCGGTGCAGGCGGGCAAGCTGGCGGTGCTCGGGCAGATGGCAGCCGGCATCAGCCACGAGGTCAACCAGCCGCTGACGGCGCTGCACACCTTTACCGAGAACGCCATGCACCTGCTCGAGCGCGGGGAACTGGACGAGGTGCGCGAGAACCTCGGGCTGATTCGCCAGATGGCCGAACGCATGGGGCATCTGGTCGGCGAGATCAAGCGTTTTGCGCGCAAGCCGCCGCAGGAAAGGCAGTCGGTGCGCGTCGCCGATGTCGTCGATCAGGTGTTGATGCTGGTCGAGGCGAGGCGGCGCAGCGTCGGCGCGCGCATCGATGTCTCCGGCGTGGCCGGCGAATTGCGGGTGCGGGCCGATCCGCAACGGCTCGAACAGGTTCTCGTCAACCTGCTGCTCAATGCATTGGATGCCGTTGCCGCGGCGGACGAAAGAAATATCGCCGTATCCGCCTGTGCCGCGGAATCGGGGGTTGATATCATCGTCCGCGACAGCGGGCCGGGAATTGCGGAGACGGCATTGCCGCACATGTTCGAACCGTTTTTCACGACCAAACCCGCCGGCAGCGGCTTGGGGCTGGGGCTGGCCATCTCGCGCATGATCGCTACCGAACTCGGCGGCGACCTGCAAGTATGGAACCGCGATGGCGGCGGGGCGGAATTCATCGTGCGGCTGGAAAGGGTATAGGCATGGACAATCAACAAGCGGCGGTACAGCCGGTCTACCTGGTCGAGGACGACGAAGCGGTCCTGCGCGCCTGTTCCCAGGCGCTGAAGCTGGCCGGCATCGCGGTGCGCACCTTCCGCAGCGCCGAGCAGGCGCTGGCCGCCCTCGGCGACGAGCCGCCGCTGGCCGTCGTCAGCGATGTGCGCATGTCCGGCCTGAGCGGCCTTGAGCTGCTCGATCGCATGCAGAAGCACGACCGGGACGTGCCGGTCATCCTCATTACCGGCCACGGCGACGTGTCGATGGCCGTCCAGGCCATGCGGGCGCAGGCCTACGATTTCATCGAAAAACCGTTCAACTCCACGCGCCTCGTCGACGTGGTGCGCCGCGCCATGGAAAAACGCGCGCTGCTGCAGGAAAACCGCGCCTTGCGCGAACAACTGGGCAGCCTGCGCGAGCAGCCGCTGATCGGCCAGTCGGAAAGCATCCAGAAAATCCTGCGCACCATCGATTCGCTGGCGGCGACCGACGTCGACGTCCTGATCCTCGGCGAAACCGGTACCGGCAAGGAGGTCGTCGCGCATGCGCTGCACACGCGCAGCGGGCGCCAGGGGCCGTTCGTCGCCCTGAACTGCGGCGCCCTGCCCGAATCCGTTTTCGAGAGCGAGATGTTCGGCCACGAAAGCGGCGCCTTCACCGGCGCGGACAAACGGCGCATCGGCAAGATCGAATACGCCAACGGCGGCACCTTGTTCCTCGACGAAATCGAATCGATGCCGCTGGCCTTGCAGGTCAAGCTGCTGCGGGTGCTGCAGGAGCGCAGCCTCGAACGCCTCGGCGGCAATGCCAGCATTCCGGTCGATTGCCGCATCGTCGCCGCCACCAAGGTCAACCTCAAGCGCCTGTCCGAACAGGGCAGTTTCCGCGCCGACCTGTATTACCGCCTGAACGTCGTGACCATCGAACTGCCGCCGCTGCGCCAGCGGCTCAACGACATTGCGCCGCTGATGACCTACTTCCTGTCGCAGGCCGCCCGGCGCTTCAACCGCGAAGCGCCGGCCTGGGGCGAGCAGGATCTTTTCCGCTGGCAGCAGCACGACTGGCCCGGCAACGTCCGCGAACTCAAGGCGGCGTCTGAACGCCTCTGCCTCGGCATCGGCGACGGGCTGGAACCGACGGGCGCCGCTACCGTCTCGCTGGCGGCGCGGCTGGAGAACTACGAGCGCCTGCTGATCCGCGAGGCGCTACGCAACGCCAAGGGCAACGTGGCAGAGGCTGCCGAGCGCCTGCACCTGCCGAAGAAAACCCTTTACGACAAGCTGGCGAGGCATCTGCTTGATCCGGAGACGTTCCGAGGGTGATTCAATCCATGCCTAGATCTTTGACGAAGTGATGGTCCGGATGGATTCCTTCCAAAGGAATGCCAAGTTGCTCCGAGGTTATCAGCATGACCCGTTGCAGAATGTCGTCGCGAGTCCATTCCTCTTGCCTGGGAATCAGGACGTAGGGAACGAGCGCGCCGAGCGTGCGTAGCTTTTCGGGAACGGTATCGGCCAATTTTCCGGCGATGATTGCGGCGGCAATGAATAAAACAAGCGCGGCTGGCAGGAGCGTCCACGCCGGAACCGTGGCCAGAAGCAACAGCAGAGCTCCCGCCAGCGGCATGCCGAAGCATAGCGGATAGCTGATGCTTTTCCTGCATTCCAGTTCCGGCAGCCGCGGAGCGTCGATGGCCGTTTTCAGTTTTTCCCACTGTTTTCGCGTATCTCCGGTCAGGAAGGTCCGGATGTCTGAATCCGGCCGTACTTCCTTGCGCCTTGCACCGAAGTGCTTGACCAGTCCGGCGCGCAGTCGATAAAAACCGGCCTGCGTCCGGCAGTGGCCTTGGCCGGCTGCGGTGCTTCCCAGCCGCGAAGCGACGTAATCGGCCAGCATTCCGGGGGTGGTGATTTTTTCCGCGTCCGCGTCGTCGATGTGGATACCGAATTCCTCTTCCGTGGCAAGAACGAGTTCGACGCTGTCGAGGCCCACGATTCAACTTCCTCTCATCCAAGTTTTTTGACAGCGGAATACATTCACAACGAATCCATGTCCCAACGTTTGGGAACGATGGCCAAAGGCTGCTCTCAAGGGAGCGACAAGTCTCAGAACGATTCTACTGCCGAAATATAGACCTGAATGGACGGGGCGAAAAGACGGGGTTTCCGGCCTCTTCCCCATTACGTCTGCTATCGAGCGACGCTTATTCGAACTCTTCCGATTCCTCGGCGGAATAGAAGAGCGTCCGGTCTTCGATCGTCATCTTCTCGGCATGGCTGTGGCGCAGAAGGTATCCCTGCCGCTCCGCGCGGGAGGCGCGCGCCTGCCTTTCCAGGTCTTCCAGCGCCTGCACGACTCCCCGGCTTCGGAGAAGGGACTTGATGCCGTCGAACATAGGTTGGCTACCGCGAAGCAGTACACCTTCGTGAAGGATTTTGCAGGCTATCTTGCGTTTGAAGGTATCGAACTGCAGTTGCTCGTGGACCCGCGCCATATTCTTCACGACGTAGTCGATTTCTTCTCTCACCGACGGGGTGACGAGCGCCATGTACTTGCTTCGGTAGATCGCATCGTCGAGCCGTTTGGCGAAGTCGTCCGGAACGTCGTCGGCCAGGATGAAGACGAGATCGATGTCGGAGCCGCGCACCAGCATCCCGGTGCTGCGTTCGGGCCGCGGCACCTTGTGCGCCATCCGATAGACGACGTCTCCTGCGAGGATGACGCACATTTTGTCTTCGGGCCAATCTTCCGCGAACTGTTTGCGGATGTTATCGACGAAACCGTTGGCCAGTTCCTGCTTCATTCCGCTGACCTCGTCGATGCGGGAAGAGATTTCCCGCACGCGCTTTTCCAGCGACTCCGGGTCGCTGGCGAGTCCCGTGACGGAGTAGGTCAGAAACTCCCGCAGGATCGACGGGGACAGGCGGGCATATCCTTCCACCTGTTGGTCGAGCCGCAGGTATTGCCTTCCCAGCGTCCGCATTTCCAGCGCCGGGCATGAGCGGCATGTCTGCCACAGGGCGAGGCTCTCGCCCTTGACGCGATCGCGTATCTCGGCCCCTGTCAGCGGGCCTTCGGCGCGGATGAGCTCCACGATGGCGTCTTCGAGCGGGGTCACGGTTTATGGCTTCGCGGTCGATTTGGCCGAACGCTTTGCCTTGGACGCGGGGACGCAGATGACTTCCACGCCTTTCTTTTCCAAAGCGCTGCGGGAAGCCAGCAGGTCCTTGGCGGCAATCTTGTCGATGACGTAGTAGAGATTGCCGCCGCGGGCGGCGTAGGTCTGGCCGTAGGAGATGGGCACCTCCGTCGTCGGGTCGTCGAGCAGCGAGCGGCTGACCGATTCGACCTTCCGCTCGCCGTTGGCCAGGAGAACCACAGTTCCCGCCTGATAGACCTGTTCGGCCCCCATGCTGACGGCGTAGCGCGGGCTTTCCTTGGCCGAGGCGAAGTGGCCGTCGGCCACCGCGTTGGCCACCGTGTTGTCGTCGAGTTTGACCAGCATCACCTTACTGTTCTTGAAGGGGATGCCCGATTCGTGGAAGGCGACGTGGCCCCGCCCGCCGACGCCGATGATCTGCAGGTCGATGCCGCCGGCCCGCTTGATCTTGCGCGCGTAGCCGTCGAGTATCTCCGATCGGACCCAGGCGAGGTAGGGGGATTTCGGCTTGGCCTTGATGGCGATCGAGCGTCCGGCGTCCGTACCTTCTTCTTTCCAGTCGTCCGGATGCGCCTTGAGTTCCTTGGTGAGCTGCGACTGCTCGATCAGGGCACCGTAGGGAACGCTGGTTTCGATGAATTTGTGTTTGAGATGGCTGAAAAACTGCTCGATCATGAAGGTGCAGTAGCTTTCGCGATGCAGCACGCGCTGCTGGGCGTTTTCGCCGGGGAGACCGACGTATTCGTCGAGATTGAAGCTGCGGATCCTGCTGCAGTCGAGCTCGCCGGCGTTGGCGGCTTGGGCGAGATGGCGGTAGAGGCCTGTCGGCGAGTTGCCGGTAGCGAGGCCCAGCACCATTTCCGGTTTCCGGTCGAGGGTTTGGGCGATGTGTTCCTTGACGATATCCGCACCAACTTGGCTCATGTGCTCGAAATCGTTCGTAACGTATAGCTTGATTGGCATGATTTTCTTTCTTCTTCCGATCCGCATTGAGCCGCGATTCTTGTCCTCGCGTCTCGTCCCCTTATGCGGATCGGAATTATTGGTGTTGTGGATGTTGGTTGCCCGTCAGCCGATGGTCTTCCTGATGACGTTGGCGATTTGCGTGCAGTACTTGTCGGTCAGTTCGACGCTGGGGCCTTCGACCATCACGCGGCACATATTCTGCGTGCCCGAGTAGCGGACGAGGACGCGCCCTTCGTCCTTGAGTTCGGCTTCGACCTCTCTGATGACTTCGGCCACCTGCGGCACGGTGGCGAGATCGGGTTTGCTCTTGACATCGAGGTTGATCAGTTTCTGCGGGTAAATGTCCATCTGCGCGGCCAGTTCGGACAGCGGCTTGCCGGAGCGCACCATGGCCGAGAGGAGCTGCAGCGCGGTCAGGATGCCGTCGCCGGTGGTGTGGTGATCGAGGAAAATCATGTGGCCGGAATCCTCGCCGCCGATGGTGCCGCCAAGCTTCTGCATGTCCTCGAGGACGTAGCGGTCGCCGACTTTGGCCGCGTGGTGCTTGAAGCCGTATTTCTTGCAGGCGACGCGCAGGCCCATGTTGCTCATCACGGTGCTGACCAGCAGGTCGTTTTTCAACTTGCCCTGTTCCTTGAGCATGCGGGCGCAGATGAGCAGGATCTGGTCGCCGGAGATTTCGCGCCCCTTTTCGTCGACGGCTATCAGGCGGTCGCCGTCGCCGTCGAAGGCCAGGCCGATGGCCGCGCCGGTTTCGAGCACGCGTTTGCGCAGGTCGCTGGTGTGCTGCGAGCCGCAGTTATCGTTGATGTTGAGGCCGTTCGGCGTGTTGTGGATGGTCTCGACGTTGGCGCCGAGTTCCCAGAAGACTTCCGGGGCGACTTTGTAGGTGGCGCCGTTGGCCGTGTCGAGAATGATCTTCATCCCTTCGAGCGACAGGTCGCGGGGGAAGGTGTTCTTCAGGAAGACGGTGTAGCGCCCCGGCGTATCGTCCAGGCGGAAGGCGCGGCCCATGTCGGCAGCGGCCGGCACCATCTGCGGCAGCTTGCCGCCCATCATGAGATCTTCGATGTGGTTTTCCTGCTCGTCGGAGAGCTTGTAGCCGCCGCCGCCGAAGATTTTGATGCCGTTATCCTGGAAAGGATTGTGCGAGGCGGAAATGACGATGCCGGCATCGGCGCGCATGCTGAAGGTGGCGAAGGCGATGCCCGGCGTCGGCAGCACGCCGACCAGGTAGGGATCGCCGCCCATCGAGGTGATGCCGGCTTCCAACGAACTTTCCAGCATGTAGCCGGAAATGCGCGTGTCCTTGCCGATGATCACCCGCGTGCGGTGGTTGGCCTTGCGGAAGATGTGCGTGATGGCCTGGCCGACGGCGAAAGCCATGGCGCTGTCCATCGGATGGCGGTTGGCTTCGCCGCGGATGCCGTCTGTGCCGAATAATTTACCCATGTTTTTTCCTTTTTGAAATGATGTTCTTCGTTTGAGTTCTTTGACGTTGTCTTATGTCAGTTCGAGCGCGGGTACCTGCGCTGCCAGGAGGCGGAAGATCTCGCCCACGACCTCGTCGAGCCACTGCGTGCCTTCCTGCAAAACGTTTTCCGGCAGATGCTGGATCGTTTCGATGTAGCCGGCGCTTTTCTCCCGGCTTTTTTGCATGCCGGCCAGAAACAGATCGCGGTGCTGAACGCCAGCCTGACGGGGCGTGGTTCCGGCCAGCAACTCGCGCACCTGGACGGCCCTCTCGCGCAGCTCGCGCCGGCCCTGTTCTGTGGTGGATAGCTTGCCTGCCATTTCTTCCAACCGCTTGCAGCGTTCGGCGATGGCCATCGCCAGTTTTTCGAGGGCGCCGTGGTAAACGAACTCACCAAGCTCCTGCTCCTGGAAGAAAGGCTGGCGGACGTGGGTGTACCATTGCTCGAGCGCCGCCAGGTTGGCAAGATAGATGAAGTTGTTGCGGACGATGCGTGAGAGACCGGGATAGGCCCGCGGCAGGAACTCGGTCGTGCGGCCGGCGAGCGGCTTGCCGGCAACCAGCTGCCGGTCGGCGAGAATGTCCTTGCGCAGCACGGAACCGGCCGCGACGACGTTGCCGAAGCCTACCCGCAACGGGCCGACCATGCCGCCCTGGCCGCCGAGAAAGATCGGCGGCTGGTTGAGCATGACGCCGCGCGGCACGTCGCCGAGCAGCGAGGCCGTGGTCTTGTCGGCGTCGGGAGTGAAGTTGAAATGGATGTAGGAACTGCCCACTTCGCTGTGATTTTTCCGGCTGGTGCCGCCAGCCATCAGGCAATCACAGAAATTGATCAGGCTGCCAAGGGTGACGAAGGGAAAGAGGATCGTTTGCTTGAGGCCCACGCAGTGGGCGCCGCCGGCTTCCTCTTCCAGGAGACAGGCTTCGCGCACCTGCGCTCCCAGACCAAGGTTGGCCTGCTGCAGGAAAACCGATTTGCTGAAGTAGCCGCCCTTGAGTTCGGCCTTGGGGCCGATCTGGCAGTCCTCGATGGTGGCAGGGCCTTCGCGGCCGATCTGCGCGCCGGCTGAAATGACCGTTTTGCCGCCGTAAATCCGGCAGCCCGGATAGATTTTGACGCCGTCGCCCGAAATCCGTTCGGTATCGACTTCGTCGCCAATATCAATGCTCAGGGGGTTGGGAAGGTTTACTCCTTTGTCAAGCAGGCGCTTGATCTTGTCTTGCAGTGTCGGTCGTAATTCCACGCTTGTCGCTCCATAATGTGGACGCGTTAAGCTAATGCGTTGCCAATCGAGTGTCAATGTGCAAAAGCACACTTTTAGCCAAAAAAGTCATGCGCAAGCAGCGGCGGCCAATCTATCATTAGTCTGCAGCGCAAGAAGGAAAAAGCCGGCGGCGAGCAAAGTACAAGAATGGATAAGAGCGAAGGCGGTTGAGATGAATTTTCAGACGGAGCAATTGGTCGAGTCGGTACTGAACAGCGGTCTGCCGCATGCATCGCTTCCCGCGGCCCAGCGTGAGCTGGTCCGGAAAGTCCATGAGTTCGACTGTAGTCGCGTACGGGCGCTGATTTTGGGCGGGGGAACCGGTCTATCGACCGTAGTGGGCGGAAACTCCCGCCTTGCCGATTGGCCGAACGATCCGAACGTCGGATTGAAGCGGATATTTCCGCTGCTCGACGTCGTCGTCTGCACGACGGATGACGGCGGTTCCACGGGCGAACTGCTCAAGCAGCTGCCGATGATCGGCATCGGCGACATGCGCAAGCTCTGTCTGTCCATGATCGATCCCGATAGGCTAGCTGCGCGTTACGGCCTGGATGCTTCACGGACGGACGCGCTCATCCACTTGATCCACTGCGTATTCAACCATCGTTTCCCGTGGGATACTGCCGATTGTCGTGCTGCCGCAGACCCGCTCCAGGTAGCGCCGCAAGGGCTGCGCGAAGCCTGCCCGAGAGAGTTCAGCGATCTGTTGTGTTCGTTGGGAAAGTTTTTGACGCCGGACGGAGAAGGTCCCACGGTGCATGCTGGCGGACAATGCCTGGGAAATCTGTTGCTGACTGCGGCGATTTTCGGCGAGACCGGCGGTGATTTCCAGGACCCGCCGGCGATGGACGTCGTCTTGAAAGGGCTTGACCGGATCACCGCCGCGATAGGCGCGCGGCCGGGCCATCTTTACCCGGCGACGGCTGCACCGGGACAGCTCGTTTTTCGTTACGCCAATGGCGTGGAAGTTCACGGGCAGAGCAAATCATCGACTTCTCGCCGCGGTTTTCCCGTCGAGAGGGCCTATTCCGAATTTTGCGTCGCCCCTGTCCTGGCGCCAGACATTCTCCAGAAGGTGCACGAGGCCGACCTGATCATCCTCGCGCCGGGCAGTCTTTACACGAGCAGCATTCCCGCCTTGCAGGTGCCCGGCTTGGCCGAAGCCATCCGGGAAAACCGCCGGGCGTTGAAAATCCTGGGGGCCAATCTCTGGGTCGAGGAGGGCGAGACCGACATCGCGCACAAGGACAAAGGAAGGGGCTTCCTTGTTTCCGAACTTCTGGAAGCCTACGAGCACAACGTTCCCGGCGGGTATGCCGGACTGTTTCACTTTGTCCTCACCGCAAATCTGCAGCATATTTCCGGGAACATATTGAGAAACTATGCCCTGGAGGGCAAACGCCCCATCTACCTCGATCGTTCGGGTGTCGAAGCGATGGGAGTGCAGCCGGTCGAATCGACCATCTTTTCCATGGAACATCTCGACGGCTCCGGATTCATCCACCACGACCCGGAAAAATTCGCCCTGGCCGTGCGCGCGCTGCTATTTGCCCGGCTGCAGAAACAGGAGGGCGAGAAAAAAGATGTTTTCCTGCCGCCGAAGGAGGCTTCTCGCCAGCACGCTCATCGAGGGGAAATGCCTTTGTGCGATTACTGGCGGGGAATCTCCGGCTCCCTGGCCAAAAAGAAATTCCCCTCCGCGGATCATTTGCAACGGACCTTGCTCGATCTGGCGTGGGGGAATCGCGATATCCGGATCGGCCATTTCGATTTTATCGAAGGCGCCTGCGTCATTCCTGCCGGCGAATGGAGGCGGAGCACCGAATGGGATTCGGTGATGGGGTACTACGATCCGCAGGACCGCAGCATCAAGATTCACCAGCAGGTTCTCGACGATCCCGCGCTTTTGCAGGGGAATCTCCTGATAGCGTTGGGGGAGTCGCTGCTCGGCCGCTACATCAAGGAGCGTGCTTGGTTGGATGTAGACGGGATCGGCAACCTGGGAGCACGCTGCTATCAAATCGTGTTGCTGCCCCCCGGCCAGCGGGAATGTTTCCTGGCGCCGGCCCAACTGCACGAATACCTGACGCTGGCCAGGATGGTGCCGCATCCGGAAAATAGCTGCACCTATTCCATCACGCTCAACGGCAACGAAGGTTTTCTGCCGCCAGGATTGCTGTTCGGGTTGATGTACGCCTGGTATCTCGACAACTCCTGCGTGCCGATTATGGAAAATGAGATGACCATCCTGCATTGCCAGGAGGTCGCGCTGATACCGCACCAGGTTCACGAATACCGGCGGAAAAAGGCCCTGATCGATTTCTTCCGCAACGAAGTCTTCGGCTATGCCGCTGCCGCGGGAGCCTCACGGGCCAATAGCTGAAATCGGGGACGTGAGCGACTATTTCAACCCCATGATCCATTTGGCGAGTTTGTCCGCTTCTTCAGGCTTCACGGTGGGATTGGGCGGCATGAAGGCCTGCATGGACTTGCCTTCCTTCTTCCAGCCGACGCCGGCGGGCGGCGGCGTGCCCTTGAGGATGGCGGCGGCGATTCTGGCTTCGGCGTCCTTGTCCCTGGCATATCTTTGCGCGATGTCCTTGTAGGTCGGTCCGAGGGACCTTTTGTCGACGGTATGGCAGGCGAGGCAATTCTTCTTTTTGGCTAGTGCTTCGTCGGCGAATGCGCTACCGGAAAACAGAAGGGCGGTAGCCAGCAGGGAGACGTTGAGAAGTTTCATTCGTTGTCGCCTATTCAGTCGCGTTGGTCCGGAAGATTGAATTTTCCGGACCGAAAGATCAGGCACGCTTCGACAGAGCAAGCAGGACGCCCGCTCCGACAAAAATACCGCCGAAGAAGCGATTCTGCGCCCGCATGGCCCTAAGGTCGCGGAGTAGAAAGCGCAGGCGTGTGGCGAGCAGCGCGTAGCCGGACATGACGATGACGTCGACGCCGCACATGGTCGCGGCGATGATCGCAAACTGGGGCCATTGCGTGCGCGTGGGGTCGATGAACTGCGGCGTCAGCGCGGCCATGAAGATGATGGCCTTGGGATTGGTGAGATTGACCAGCAGCCCTTGCCGGAACAGGCCCTTGGGCTTGATGGCGACGCTTTCCCCGCCGATGGGCAGGGGCGCCGAGCGCCACTTCTGTATGCCGAGCCAGACAAGATAGGCTGCGCCGACCAGCTTCATGACGGCGAAGGCGGCGGTCGAGGTCGCCAGCAGCGCGCCCAGTCCGCCGGCGACGATCAGCAGTTGGATGACGAGCGCCGCCTGCAGGCCGGCAATGGCGCGCAGCGCCGCCAGGTAGCCGTGGCTCAAGCCCACGCTCATGCTGGTGGCGGCGCCGGGGCCGGGCGAGACGGCGATGAGAATGGCCGCCAGCAGATAGGCCAGCCAGGTCGTCAGCGTCATTCGATCAGCGGCGCTTCAATTGGCTGAGGTCGCGCACTGCCCCCTTGGCGGCCGAGGTGGCCATCATGCCGTAGGCCTGCAGGGCCGCGGAGACGATCCGCTGGCGTTTGGCGGCCGGCTGCCAGGCCTGTTCGCCCCGTGCCTCCATGGCCGCCTTGCGGCGTTGCAGTTCGGCTTCGGGCACGGCCAGGTGGATGCGGCGGCTGGGGATGTCGATCTCGATGACGTCACCCTGCTCGACCAGACCGATCAGTCCGCCTTCGGCGGCTTCCGGCGAGACGTGGCCGATCGACAGGCCGGAGGAGCCGCCGGAGAAGCGGCCGTCGGTGACCAGCGCGCAGACTTTGCCGAGATGCCTGGATTTCAGGTAGGAAGTCGGATAGAGCATCTCCTGCATGCCGGGGCCGCCCTTGGGGCCTTCGTAGCGGATCAGGACGATTTCGCCGGGCTTGACCTTGTCGCCAAGGATGCCCTGCACGGCGTCGTCCTGGCTTTCGAAGACATGCGCCGGACCGCTGAATTTCCAGATGCTCTCATCGACGCCCGCAGTCTTGACGATGCAGCCGTCCTCGGCGAGGTTGCCGTAGAGCACGGCCAGGCCGCCGTCCTGCGAGTAGGCGTTGGCCTTGTCGCGGATGCAGCCGCGCGCGCGGTCGAGATCGAGTTCGGGGTAGCGCTTGTTTTGCGAGAAAGCAGTTTGCGAGGGCACGCCGCCCGGCGCGGCCTTGAAGAACTCTTTCGCGCCGTCGTTATGCGTGGGGCGTGCGATGTCCCAGGCGTCGAGCGCTTCGCCGATGGTTTTCGCATGGACGGTCGCGGTGTCGCGGTGAAGCAACCCGCTGCGGTCGAGTTCGCCGAGGATGCCGAAGATGCCGCCGGCGCGGTGGACGTCCTCGATGTGATACTTCTCGGTGGCAGGGGCCACCTTGCAGAGGCAGGGGACCTTGCGCGACAGCCGGTCGATGTCGGTCATCGTGAAATCGACGCCGGCTTCCTGGGCGATGGCCAAGAGGTGCAGTACGGTGTTGGTCGAACCGCCCATGGCGACGTCGAGCGACATGGCGTTCTCGAAGGCCTCGAAGCGGGCGATGCCGCGCGGCAGCACTGAAGCGTCGTTTTCCTTGTAGTAACGGCGGCAAAGTTCGACGATCTGCGTGCCGGCCTGCAGGAACAGCTTCTTGCGGTCGGCGTGCGTGGCGACGACGGTGCCGTTGCCGGGCAGCGCCAGGCCCAGCGCCTCGGCCAGGCAGTTCATCGAGTTGGCGGTAAACATGCCCGAGCAGGAGCCGCAGGTCGGACAGGCCGAGCGTTCGATGACTTCCACATCGCTGTCGGAGACGGTATCGTCGGCGGCCTTGATCATGGCATCGACGAGGTCGAGATGGATCGTCTTGCCGTTCATCACCACCTTGCCTGCCTCCATCGGGCCGCCGGAGACGAAGATGGTCGGAATGTTGACGCGCATCGCGGCCATCAGCATGCCGGGGGTGATCTTGTCGCAGTTGGAGATGCAGACCATGGCGTCGGCGCAGTGCGCGTTGACCATGTATTCGACGGAGTCGGCGATCAGGTCGCGCGAAGGCAGCGAGTAAAGCATGCCGTCATGCCCCATGGCGATGCCGTCGTCGATGGCAATGGTGTTGAATTCCTTGGCGACGCCGCCGGCGGCTTCGATGGCGCCAGCGACGAGCTGGCCCAGGTCTTTCAGGTGAACGTGGCCCGGCACGAATTGGGTGAAGGAGTTGACCACGGCGATGATGGGTTTGTCGAAATCGCCGTCCTTCATGCCGGTGGCGCGCCACAGCGCACGGGCGCCGGCCATGTTGCGGCCGTGGGTGGAAGTACGGGAGCGATAGTCGGGC
>JAVBSG010000132.1:0-27008 GCA_031547245.1 Propionivibrio sp. | reverse complement strand
GCGTCGAATGATCTCGATCAGCGGCTCGGGCAGATGGGATAGGTTCCCCAGCGTCTCGTTCTTCACCTGGCCGTTCTCGCGGTAGCTGCGCCGCAGCAGGTGCGTGCGATACACCTTGTCCTTGTAGGCCCGCGTCGTGGTGACGACATGGGCTATTCCTGTTCTGATAGCCATGGCTAAAATATAGCCGATAACAAGCAAATATCAAGAACAATTTAGTGACTACACAACAAAACAAACAAAGCCACCCAGATAACCCCAATACCCAGCAAATACGCCCCCTTGCGCCCAAGCAATCATCACTTCAATCGGGGGAACTTCGGATTAACCCATCATCCTGAATGATCTTTGCATGACTATGAAACGTGGTGACACGAGAGGCTTTTACGAGACTCAGCACGAAAAAGGCGTTCTCGGTTTTGAAAATCTTGCCCTTCTGTTTTATGGTATTTGAACGGCAGATCAGGAAAAACGGTGGCCGACACTGCTCGGTGTACACGGATCGGGGAGATGAAGGATGACGCCGGACGGCGTCATCCGCTAAAGCACCATCAGCCGAGTGATTCCCTGGCGGTGGCCGCAAGGATGAAAGCGGCAACGCCTTTGAAGTCGTTCTCGACGATCGGTTCGCTGTTGTAGTAGGAGAAGCTGCCGTCGCGGCCTGGTTTGTCGCCGAGCCCAGCCGTCTTGCAGACCTGCAGGACGCTTAGCATGCCGTCTTTTTCTTCGCGTATCAGGTGTTTCAGCGCGCCGTCGAATCCCTTGTCGAGCACCGCGCGGAAGTCGCCCGCAGGCAGAATACCGAGGGCAATGCCGCGGGCGAAGGCGTACAGGAACATCAGCGAGGCCGAGGCTTCAAGGTAGTTGTTATCCCGATTACCTTGATCGAGCACGTTCCACCACAGGCCGGAAGCCGGGTCCTGCACGCGCACCAGAGCGGCCATCAGTCCCTCGAATACGCTGGCCAACTCGGTTCGCCCGACATGGCCGGCGGGAACGATCTCCAGCAGATCGGCCAGGGCCATGGCGTACCAACCCGTGGCCCGTCCCCAGAAACTGGCCGAACAGCCGGTCTGCGGATTGGCCCAGCTCTGGGTTCTGGGTTCGTCCCAGCCGTGGCGATAAAGCCCGGTGGCCGCATCGCGGCTATGCGCAGCCAAAAGCGCGATTTGCCGGAGCGCATCCTCGATGGCTCCGGTGTCCTGATCGGCCAGGGCGCAGTCGACATAGAACGGCGCCCCCATGTAGACACCATCGAGCAGCATCTGGTCGGTCGTCTTGGCGTTGTGCCAGAAGCCGCCCATGCGGTTGCGCGGGTGATGGCGGTATTGATCGCGCAGGGTGGCGATGGCCTTCCGGTAGCGCGCATCCTGCGTTCTTTCGAGAAGCGGAAAAAGAAGACGGCCGCTGTTCAGGTGATCGAGACTGAAGTGTTCCAGCTCGTACCCGGCGATGGCGCCATCGGCATCGATGACGGCATCGACATTCCGTTTGACGTAATCGTAGTAACGCTCATCGCCGGTTCTGCGCCAGAGATCCAGCAGCCCCTTGAACAGCACCCCGTATTCGTGCGACCACGCTGGAGGAAGGTCTGTCCAGCGGGCCAGCACCGTGTCGGCCATGCGGACCGACCATGCTTTACTTGTCGTCATTTTTCCGCTTCCGTATCAGAAAACTAGATCAAAACCTTGATGCAAATCTTCTTCACCGCCATGGCCTTGCCGGACAGTACGCGCGGCTGGTGGGCATCTTCCGGGAAGAACACGGCGAAGCCGTCGTCCTTGATCGTGAAGTAGTCCGGGTCGGCAATCGGGGCGATAATGTCGTAATCGTCCTTGGCGTTGTAGGGTTTGATGATCTGGCAGCCGTCGCGGCGGCCGAAACCGATTTTCTCTTCGCCTTCGACCAGGAACTGCACGTCGTAGTGATAGTCGTGGGTCTCCCAGGGCACGACGTCGGCGGCGCGGGTTTCATATTCCTGGAACAGGGCGACGACGTTTTTGCCGTCGATTTCGTACACGCCGGCTGGGCGGTTCAAATCGTCGCGCATCAGAAAATCAATGGCAATTTGCAGCCGCGGATGAACATTGTAATAACGCTGCGCAAATCTGAGTTGACCTGAAATCATGAGAACACTCCTTCGTTGTGGTTAAAAATTTCTATATTTTTCATATAGATATGAAAACAAACAATGGTAAAGCAAGCGCATAAATATGTCAATATAATATAAATTCATACGGTCTGAAAAATACGCGGCCAGCCAACCTGCAAGCAAGGCAGAAATGGCTGACCTGATGCTGCCTTACTTCAACGCGTGAACCAGATAGAGCGAAATGGATGGCACGTAGGTCACCAACATAAGCGTGATGAATCCGGCAATGTAAAAAGGCCAGATATGGCGCACCACACTCAAGATCGAAACACGTCCGATTGCACAACCGACAAACAACACCGTGCCGACTGGCGGCGTACACAGCCCGATCCCCAGGTTGACGATCAGCACCATGCCGAAATGCACCGGGTCCATGCCGAAAGCCGTCACGACAGGCAGGAAGATCGGCGTGCAAATGATGATCAATGGCGACATATCCATGAAGCAGCCAAGGAACAGCAGGATGATGTTGATCAGCATGAAGATCACGTAAGGGTTATCGCTGATGCCCGACATGAATGAAATCATGATTGCCGGGATTTCAAACAAGGCCATGAGCCATCCGAATGAGGCGGCTCCGCCAATCAGCGTCAAAACCATGGCGGTTGTCCGGGTCGCCTGCGCCGTCGCTATCTTGAACGCCTTCCACGACAACGAGCGGTAGACCAGAAGCGTCACCAGGAAAGCATAAACAACGGCGATCATCGAGCTCTCGGTGGCGGTGAAAATCCCCGACCGTACCCCGCCGACGATGATCAGAATCAGAAAAAGCGCCGGCAATGCCACGACAAAAATCCTGGCCATATTGGCAAAACCGGGAAATTTTTCGGCAGGATAGCCGTGCCAGCGGGCCACGAAATACGCAGCTATCATCAGCAGGGCTCCCATCAGCAGGCCCGGGAGAATGCCAGCGGTAAACAGATCGGCGATCGAGATCATGCCGCCGGCTGAGTTCGAATAAATGATCATGTTATGGCTGGGCGGAATGATCAGCGCGATGATCGCCGCCGTCACCGTAATGCTGACGGAGTACTCGACGGAATAGCCGCGCTCCTTCATCTGGGGAATCATGATCGATCCCACCGCCGAAGCGTCGGCGATGGCCGATCCGGATACACCGCCCAGAAAAACGCTGGTCGTCACGTTAACCAAGCCCAGGCCGCCACGTACATGCCCAATGATGGCCGAAGCCAGGCGCACCAGTTTTTCGGCGATGGCGCCATGCAGCATTAACTCCCCCGCATAGATAAAGAAGGGAACGGCCATCAGGGCAAAAATGTTCATGCCAGCGGTCAAGCGCTGAAACACCACGACCGGATTCATGTCCATGTACAGCACGGTCAGCAACGAGGACAAAATCAGCACAAAAGCAACGGGCACGCCCAATACCAGGAAAACGACAAGCGAAGCGAACAGAATGAAGGTGGCCATCAGTCTCTCCCCACCGACATCTCGGAGGAAACGTGGTCAATGCCGAGGAGCAGGCGTACGATCCGCTCGATCGAAAAAACGCCAATCATGAGGCCGGCAAAAAACATGGGAAGGAAACGCACGCCTTCAGGCAGGAAAATGGCGGGGATTTGTTCCTGCCAGGTACCGATGCACAGATCCAGGCCATAAATCATCATGGCAAAGCCCAAAAAACCGACCACACCAAACGAAACGATATCCAAAGCCAGATTGACTTTTGGCGGAACCAACATGCGGAACAGATCCAGCCCCAAGTGAAAGCGTTCACGCACGCCTACAGCCGCAACCAGGAGAATGAAATACAGCATCAGCAACAGCGCCGTGGGTTCCGTCCAGGTCGGGGTATCGTTGAGAATAAAACGCCCATAGACCTGCCAGGCGATAAAAACCGTCATCAGAACCAGCCCTGTGCCGCCGACGGCAACGGCAATCTTGCAGACGACATCAAAGACTCGGCCGCAGGCTAGGACAATCTCTTTCATAGGAGCCCTTTTTCGCAAAACGAAGAAGAAGAGCAGAAACCTCAACTCCTGCCTTTCTTCCTCGCGCGGGTAAATAGCGTTACTTGATAGCGTTACTTGATAGCGTTACTTGACGGCCTGTATTTTTTCGACCAGGGATTTAAGTGCGGGACTGGCGGCGAATTTGTCATACACCGGCTTCATGGTGCCCGCGAGTTCCGCGCGTATCGCGTCAGACAACGGCTCAATCTGCGCACCACCGGCAACGACGCCGTCAAGCGCCTGTTTTTCACGCGCCGCCCATAGCTCGCGGTTTTTGGCCACGGACTCTTTGGCCGCTTTCTTGATCATGGCCTGATCAGCCGCCGGGAGTTTGTCCCAGACTTTCTTGGACATGATCAGAACATCAGGCTGCATCTGGTGATTCGTTTCCGAAATGAATTTCGCCTGTTCGAAGAAACGCTGGCTGTGATAGCTTGGCCAGTTGTTTTCCGCACCGTCGATCACGCCGGTCTGAATGGCGTTATAAACTTCGCCCGGAGGCATCGGCGTCGGGTTCGCTCCCAGTGCCTGAACCATGGCGATGGCCACGTCGGACTGCTGCACGCGCAGTTTCAGCCCCTTCATGTCACTCAGCCCCTTGATGGGATGCTTTTTATTGAAGAAGACACGAGCCCCGGAATCGTAATAAGCCAAGCCCACGAATCCCTTCGCCTCCATGGCCTTGAAAATCTCTTCGCCGACGGGGCCATCGACGACTTTATGCATGTGCTCGATCGAGCGGAACACATACGGCAAGCTGAGCACTTGCGTTTCCGGAATGATGTTGTTGAGCACGGCGAAGCTGCAGCGGCTCATGTCGATCACACCAAACTGAACCTGCTGCACGACGTCCTTTTCCTGGCCTAGCTGATCGGAATGATAGACTTTGATCGACATCCGCCCACCCGATTCCTTGGCCAGAATCTCGCTCATGTACTTGACTGACTGAACCGTCGGATAGGCCTCGACGTGATTGTCCGAGGACCGGAAGACTTGGGCCTGCGCGCTCGTCATGGCGCAACCCAGGATCGCCGCGGCAAAAACAGGGATACGGAGAGACTTCATATCATTCACCTCACTTAGAACGGTTGACGGAAACTCTCAGAACGACGGACAACAACGTCATGAATGTTTTTTTCACGGCGCAAAACGCTGACGTATTTTTTTACCGATTCAGCGGCGCTTCGGCCCAACATGTTCTTTCTTTAAACTCTCGATCACCATCCACTCCCTGGGATTGGCTCGTTTTTCGCATACTAGATGCCGGAGCTCGAAAGAAAATCCCAACTCTTGTAATATCACATATCACTATCGGTGATGAATGGGATTGGCATGGACCTGGATCTGAGAACACTTATCATTTTTGTGAAAGTGTCCGAGCTGCGAAGCTTCGTGCGTACTGCCGAGGCCCTTGACATTACGCAGGCCGGCGTAAGCAACGCCATCAAACGTCTCGAGACGCAGTTGGGAACGGCGTTGCTGGCGCGGACGACCCGCAGCGTCAACCTGACGGTGGATGGCGAGGCCTTCTTTCATCGCTGCAAACAGGTCATCGCCGATCTCGAGGATGCCAGGCAGGTGTTGACCCGGGCGCGACGGCAGCCGACGGGCACCCTGAGAATCAGCCTTCCCGTCTCGTTCGGACGCTTGCAGGTCGTTCCGCTGCTCGGGCAGTTTCAAGCCAAGTATCCCAGCGTCAACGTGACAATCAGCATCACCGATCGTTATGTCAATCTGGTGGACGAAGGCGTGGATATTGCCGTTCGATTCGGCGCGCTGGAAGACTCGAGCCTGATCGCCAGGCCACTGACCAACGTACACCGGCACGTCGTCGGGACACCGGCTTACTTCGCCAAGCATGGCAAACCCAAAACGCTCGCCGAGTTGGCGCAGCACAACTGCCTGCCGCTGACTTTTCACGAGTCCGGCCGGGCTCGCCCATGGAAATTTCAGCAGGACGGTGAAGTGCTGGCGCTCACGCCGAAAGGCTCCATGAATTTCAATGATGGATATGCCCTCTACATTGCGGTGAAAGCAGGCATCGGCTTGGGACAGATTCACGATTACTATGTCGAAGCGGACATATCGGCGGGCTTACTCATTCCGGTACTTGAAGCGTTCGAACCGGAGGCCGACGCTTTTTCGATCGTCTACCCCAAAGCCAGACACCTTTCGCCGAGAGTGCGGGCCTTTGTCGACTTCCTGGTTGCCGCTTATCAATGAGACCCGCAAGCCGAAAACGATGAAGCACATCCCCGGACGATCCGCCGATACAGCTTGACCGGTTCGCCCGTGACGGCGTTACCGGCCGATACAGGCACAACCTCCGATAGCTTCAACCCATCGCCAAGTGATGCTCGATGAAGGCCAGGGAAGCGCGCACGACGCTTTCGATCTCGGCATGCGGCACCGGAGCCTCGCGGCGGCGTGGCAGGGAATCGGGGCCGCGGTGCAAACGAAGCGGAATTTCGACCGACAAATCGAGGGGCGTCCGGGCCACGGCCTGCACTATCTTCGCGCAGCCGATATCTCCTTCGCCGAGCGGCGTAAAGAAGTAACCCTCCGGAGTCACGCGCACATCCTTGATGTGCACATGCCCGCAGTACGGCATGGCCAACAGTGCGTCGTCCAGCGGCACGACACCCCCCGGCCTGCCGAGCGGCCGGTGCGAAATGGTGTTGCCGGCGTCATAGTTGAGGCGGATGCGCGGATCGGCTAAGCGCTCGATCAGGATTCTGCCATCGGCGGCGGTATTGATCAGATTGTCGCTACCGTCGCCCGGGTTCTCCAGCCCGATGATCATCCCCAACTGCTCGGCATGGCGCGCAAGCGGTTCGATGTTGCGGAAAAAGATTTCGCTGCCGGCGCGGGACGAGGCGTTGGTGTTGATGACTTTCGCCCCGAGTTGTGCGGCAAAATCCATGCGTCCGGTAAATACCTCGACTGCATCCTCCCGGCCAAGGTCGATATGCGAGGAAAAGGCGTGGCATTTCAAACCAGCCGCCTTGAGCCAATCCGAATACAGCCTTAGCTGCGCCGGCGCAAAGGCGCTCTCGTCAAACGCCCCCGTGTAACCGACTATGAACGCCGGCTCGACATAACTCACACCACAAGCGGCCAGACTCTCCAGGATTTCCGGGAAAGCATACCCGTCATAGGGAGCCGCTGAAAAAGAAATAATACGATCACTCATGGAACAACCCGTTTTTCTTTGAAAACCAATTACGCCATGCCGAGACTTTTTCGCCACGACACTCCGCTCTCGCGGACGCAAAAACATACGGCATCACAGAGTCGGTACAGACACCGTAACCCACCGGCTGATCCCGTAATTGCCATAGTCGATAAATCGTAAACTGCGGAATATATGACATAATCCCAAACTTACCGCTGCCATTTAGTCCCGCCAGAGCGCCGGTTATAGCCGATATGCTTTTTCCTTGGACAGGCGTGATCCGGAGCGAGCCATCTCCAATCCAGCCTTTACAGATCCTTCTGCAACAAACCGCCAATTTTATCGCACGCTCAACTGAGCCCGAGAATGACAAGCCATATCGGAATACTGATGGCAGCCGCCGAGGTCGACACGGTGATGATATCACTGACGTAGTCCTCCTCCATGCCCATTCCTTCAGCGATAATGAATGTATTGATCGCGGTAGGCATGGCGCACAGCAGCACGGCAGCCCGTGCAAGCTCTTCTTCAACGGACCAGATTGCGAAACAGAGGAGTGCTACCGCGGGATGCACGAACAGTTTGATCAACACGTCGGGCCATGTCCGCCGTAATGCTGGGAGCAGATTCGAAAAACAGATGCCAAGGCCCAGCGAAAAAAGCGCCAAACCCACAGCCATGTCTCCGACCATCTTCATTGACGTCAGCAGCGTGTCATGTACGGGAATTTTCAGCAAGGCAAAAAGCAGGCCGAGAATACAGGAAATAACGAGAGGGTTCTTTGCCAGCCGCCTGAAGGTACGTATCGCTGTTTTTGGCGACAAGCCGCCGGAAAGAACCGCCTCTCCCCACATAATGGTCAGCAGGTTGTATCCTGGCAGCATCACGGCGATGTAAATTGAGGCCGCCGATTGTCCGGGCTCTCCCATTGCCAAGAATGCCGCCGGCAACCCAAGATACACGTTGTTCGCACGTACCGCGGACATTGCGCACAAGGCGTGGCGTTTCTTGTCTCCGGAACCTCTTAGCCAAGAGACGGCAAGCGCCAGGGCGGGAACCACGAGAAACGGCAGATACGTTGCCAGAAACATGTTCCAACCATCCGGCAACACGTCCCCGGAAAGATACATGCTGCGAAACAACAAGCAAGGCAAAACGATCCAATAGAGGAGACTCGTCATCCTCTCCTTATCGTTTCCGCCCAGAAATCCGCCACGCTTGAGCACCGCCCCGAGAAGAACGATCATGATCAGCGGAGCAACGATTTTCAGGCCATTCCACATACCAAATCCCCAGTCGGAAGCAAGCCCAATTCCGGCACCCCCAAAGTTCCGATGAGAAACGGGAAAAACAAGACGACAGGCGCGGAATCGCTCTTATCGATTCCGCGCCAACCCACCACCACATTTCAGACGATCATCGCCCCGCATTTCGGTGAGACATCGAAATCGAATTCCGTAATGCTATGCAGCTCTTCCATCGTGAGATCCGAGGCGATCGCCTGCAGGACGGGTTTGTGTCCGGCGAACGAGAAGACCGCGAACTCCGTCACGAGAACGTCGACCTCCGCAAAACCGGTGATCGGGAGCGAGCATTTTTTCAGCAGCCTGGGTTTTCCTTTGAGGGTGTGCGCCATGGCGGCGATCACCTTGTTCGCACCGACGACCAGATCCATGGCCCCTCCCACGCCGAGTTGCTTTCCGTTGGGGATAATCCAGTTCGCGATGTTGCCTGCTTCGTCCACCTCCAGAGCACCCAGCACAGTGACGTCCACATGCCCGCCGCGGATCAGGCCAAACGACAGGCAACTGTCGACATAGAAGCAGCCGGGAGCCTCGCAGATGGGCTGGCGTCCTGCGTTGATCAGCATCGGGTGCGCCTGCTTCTCCGTCGCCAAAGGTCCGACGCCGACAATCCCGTTTTCGGCATGCAGGTAGACGTTCTCGTTCGAGATGAAATTCGCCACCAGCGACGGAATGCCGATTCCGAGATTCACCAGACAGGTCGTCGCCGAACTGTCGATCATCCTGGCGACGTTCCTGGCAATGCGCTCCGACACCACATCCTTGTCCAATTCCGGAATCATGCCCCCCCCTCCTTGACGATCGCCTGCACGAAGATATGAGGCGTCACGATGCACTCGGGGTCCATCTCGCCCACCTCGACGATCTCGTCGACCAGGGCAACGGTGTAGCGCGCGGCCATTGCCATCAGCGGATTGAAATTCCGCGCTGTTTTGCAGTACACCAGATTACCCATCCGGTCCGCCCTGTAGGCGTGGATCAGCGCGACGTCGGCGCGTATCGCCCGCTCCATCACATAGGTGCGCCCCTCGAACTCCCGCGTCTCTTTCCCCTTACCAAGCTCAGTTCCGGCCGAAGCCAGGGCGTAGTAGGCCGGAATACCATACCCGGCGGCCCGGATCGATTCCGCAAAAGTCCCCTGCGGGACGAGCTCCACCTCGATCTCGCCCCGGTTGTAGGCCGTCACCACCTCACTATTCCATGTGTAATATGTGCCGATCAGACGTTTTACCTGTTTGTTGCGCTGCAGTTTGCCCAGACCGACGCCGGGATTGCCCAGGTCATTGGAGATGATCGTCAGTTCGCGCGCGCCGTTCGCCACCAGCGCGTCGACCAACGCATCCGGCGTTCCGCGCATTCCGAATCCGCCGACCATGACCCGCTGGCCGTCCGCGACGCAGGCCAGAGCCTCGGCGGCGCTCATGATCTTATCGATCCGCTTCATCCGTATTTCTCCCGTTCGAAAACCGTCAATGAGGGAACCGCTTCCACCCGAAGTGGCAACGCAAACGCACGGCCGCAAGAGCGGTTTCCCTCATTCCGGATATCATTTCTTCTGCGATTCTTACACCTTTATAATGAAGCTCTCACTCTCCCCGACGCCGCCGCAGATCGTGCACAACCCATGCCCGCCGCCGCGCCGCTTCAGTTCATAGGCCATCGTCATCAAAAGGCGGGCGCCGCTGGCGCCGGTCGGATGCCCGATGGCAATCGCACCGCCGTTGACGTTGGTTTTTTCCCGAATCGCTGCGACGCGCGCTTCGTCCTTGTCGCCCAGAAGAATCGTCGAAACCAGCGGCATGGCGGCAAACGCCTCGTTGATTTCAATGACATCCATCTGGTCGATAGTCATACCCGCCTTCTTCAGCGCCTTCTGTGCCGCATAGGCGGGAATGCTGGCGATCCCCTTCGGATGCTCGGAGGCCTGCGCATGCGCGACGATCGTCGCCAGCGGCTTGACCCCGCGTTTTTCCGCCGCCTCCTGGCTCATCAGCAGGACCAGGGCCGCCCCGGTGCTCAAACCCGGCGCATTCCCCGCCGTGACCGTCGGGCTCTGATTGACCGGCTTCAGTTTTGCCAATGCTTCGATCGTCGTCGTCGGGCGCGGCGACTGATCATTCTTGACGAGCAGCGTCTCCCCTTTCTTTTGCGGCAACTCGATCGCGACGATTTCGTCATCGAATTTGCCAGCCCTAAACGCATCGTCATACAGTTTCTGGCTGCGGCACGCCCATTCATCCTGCATTTCCCTTGTCACACCATATTCGAGCGCCACTTCGCCGGCCTGTTTCGCGCGCGGTTCCCCGGTGTAAGGACACGAAACATACAGGATATCTTTCAGAACGACTTCGCCCAGCCGCTTTCCCCAGCGCAGATCTTCCAGAAAATACGGCACATTGCTCATATTCTCCGACCCGCCGCCCATGGCGATATCCGCGTCGCCGACTTGGATCGCACGCATCGCCATAGCGATGGCGACCATCGACGAACAACAGGCCCGATCCGTCGTGGTCGCGTTGACCGTAACCGGAAGTCCGGCAGCAAGGGCCGCCTGGCGGGCTATGGAGCGATTCGACGTGGGCATGTTGATGCCAAGGTAATACTCCTCGACCTCATCCGGTTTTACCGGATTGCGCTCGATCAGCTTTTGTGTGACGTGTGCGGCAAGCTGGACCGTCGTCATATCCTTCAAAACACCGCCGAATTTATCGAACGGGGTGCGTATTCCATCAACGATGACTACCTTTCGACTCATTTCAATCTCCCAACTTGTTAACATCTGGCTCAGATGGCTTTCGCTCCGCGCAGCGCACCGATCTTTACGGCGTCGTAGCCGATCGACGCCAGCACCTCATCGGTGTCGGCACCCAAATCGGGAAGCTGACCGTAGCGGGGTTCATGGGCCTCCATCTTGATCGGGCTGCCGACCAGCGTCAGTTCTCCGACAACCGGATCAGGCACCGTGACGCGAAGATCGCGCTTGGCAATGTGCTGGCACTGCGCCACCTCGGCCGAAGTCTGCACCGGACCACAAGGCAGCCCCTGGGCCATCAGCAGATCGCAGACCTCCAGCTTCGTCTTGTCCTTCATCCACTCGTTCATGATCGGGCGGATGATGTGCATGTTCGCCCCACGCCCTGGACCCGATTGCAGATCCGGATTCTCCAGCAGGTCGAGCCGCTCGATTGCCGTCAGAAACTTCTTCCACATCGCTTCCGTCGGAACGATGATGGCCACATAGCCATCCTTGCAGGGGAACGGTCCCCATGGCGCGATCAAGGTATCGGGGCCGCGATTGACGACCTTGCCGGTGAAGTTGTAGATATTGTGCGAACGCTCTGCCAAAGCGATCATGCAGTCGTACATGGCAACATCCATGTACTCGCCCTTCCCCGTTTTCAAGCGATTGATATACCCTAGCATCGCCGCGTACGCGGCATAGACGCCGGTGCCCGAATCGCCGAGCGCGAAACCGAGCCACGTCGGCGGTCCGTCGGGATCATTACCGCAGGTGTGCATCATTCCGGCCATCGCCTGGGAAATGATGTCGTAGGCCAGCCGTTTGCTGTAGGGCCCCTCGTACTTCGCCATGCGCCCGAATCCGCTGATCGCGACGTAGACCACCGCCGGATTGGCCTCCTTCACCTTATCCCAGGTGAAACCCAATTTTTCCATCAATCCGGGCTTGAGGTTGTCAACGACGATATCGACGTTCTTGATCAGATCCCACAAAACACTGAGGCCTTCCGGTTTCTGCATATCGAGTGTGACGCTTTTTTTGCTGCGGTTGAAGCGCGCGAAATAACCGCTCTGCAACTCGCCCTTATCGTTCTTCAACAGCGGCGCCATCTCGCGGGCCGTATCGCCTCCGTCGGGGCGCTCGATCTTGATGATCTCCGCACCCTGGTCGGCCAGCATCATGGTGCAGGTCGGCCCCGCCACTTGCTGCTCCAATCCGAGTACACGCACTCCTTTTAGAATCGCTTCCATAAACAAAACTCCCTTGTCATAGATTGAAGGATTTCGTTCCCATCGTGGAAACAACTTCCGTCAGAGACTTCTCGGCGACCCGCTCCAGCGCGAAGTTAACGATTTCCGCCAAGTCCGAGCCGGGTCCGAAAACCCTCTCCACCCCTGCCTCAAGCAACCCTGGAATGTCTTCTTGCGGAATGATGCCGCCGAGCAGATAGACGGCATCGTCCACGCCCTGCTTTTTGCAGCTGTCGATCACTCGCGGCATAAGGGAATTGTGGGCGCCCGACAACAGGCTCACGCCGATAATATCGACCTGCTCGCGCTCGGCGATTTCCGCGATCTCTTCGGGTGTCGCTTGCAACCCGGTATAAACGACTTCCGCGCCAGCTTCCTCGAACGCGCGGGCAACTACCTTCGCCCCCCGGTCGTGCCCATCGAGCCCGGGTTTCGAAATCAATACTTTCACCATAAGACCTCCAACGCTATTCAAGGCTCAATAGATTTTCAGGGGCGTGTACTTGCCGTACACCTGCTTGAGGACATCGCAGATTTCACCCATCGTGGCATAAGCGGCGCAGGCCTCGATCATCACGTCGCCCAGGTTGGCATCGTTCTGCGCGGTGCACAGCACGGCGTCGAGCGCCCGCCCGACGCGGATGTTGTCGCGGCTCGCCCTCAGCCGTGCCAGTTTCTCGCTCTGCTTCCTGCCCGTTTCGTCCGACAATTTGAAAGTGGGGATCTCCGGAACCTTATCGTCGCGGAACTTATTCACTCCGACGATGACGCGTTCGCCATCGTCCACACTCTTCTGGAAACGATAAGCGCCGTCCGACAGCAGCCGATGGAAATACCCCTCTTCGATGCACTTCACCGCACCGCCTTGTTTTTCGATCTCTTCGAGCGTGCTCCAGATCTCCGCCTCGATCCTGTCGGTCAGCATCTCGCAGGCATAGGAGCCGCCCATGATATCCACTGTCTGCGTAATGCCTGACTCGTAGCCGACAATCTGCTGGGTGCGTAGCGCCACGGTCACAGCCTCCTCCGTCGGGATCGAGAAAGCCTCGTCGAACGACGAAGTCGACAGCGTCTGGCAACCACCGGCCACCGCGGCCATCGTTTCCAGCGTCACGCGTACTATATTGTTCAGCGGCTGCTCGGCCGTCAGCGCACTGCCGCAGGTAAAGACAAAAATCTTCAGCCTCTGCGTTTCGGCGTCCTGCGCGCGGTAGCGTTCTTTCATGATTTTGGCATAGACGCGGCGCGCCGCCCGAAACTTCGCCACCTCCTCCAGGAAATCGACCTGCGCCGCAAGGAAAAAATAGATGTTGCGCGCGCACGCGTCCACATCCACGCCACGCCCCACCGCCGCATCGAGATAGGCGATCATGTTCGCCAGCGTGAAGGCCACCTCCTGCGCCGCGGTGGCGCCGGCTTCCCGGATGTGATAGCCGCTGACCGCGATCGGCGTCCAGTTCGGCAGATGCCTGGCGGTATACTCGATCACGTCCGCCGCCAGTTTGACCGAGGCGCGTGGCGGAAAAATATAGGTCCCCCGGCAGATGTATTCTTTCAGGCAATCGTTCTGCAGAAAGAAACCGATCTTGTTGGGATCGATGCCGTGCTTGCGCGCGAAAGCCACGTAGAACCCAAGCATGATGATCGAGTTCGCGTTGGCCGTCGTGCGGATCTGCCGCACCTTTTCCAGTTGAATCCCATCGAAGAGGCTTTCGATATCCGCCAGCGAATCGATCGCCACGCCGACTTTACCCACCTCCCCTTCGGCGATCGGCGCATCCGAGTCGATCCCCATCTGCGTAGGCAGGTCCAGTGCAATGGAAAACCCCGTCTGCCCCTGTTCGATCAAATAGCGATACCGCTTGTTCGCCTCCTCCGCCGAAGCGAATCCGGAGTACTGCCCCATCACCCACAAGCTGTCGCGATACATGTTCTCGCGAATGCCGCGCGTGAAAGGATATTCCCCAGGCATACCAAGCTGCCGGTCATAGTCGAACTGCGCCATGTCGCCGGGGCCGTAGCACGCCTTGAGTTCGTATCCCGAAAGTGTTTTATGTTTGCCGTTGGTGCTCATCGCTAACGCCTCCGCTCTGTTTCCCACATGAGTGACAAAAGCAATTTCCACACCACCACTTTCAGTCGCGTTTTTTTGCGAAATTCCAATACTGTTTTCGTCGTTCAGTGTTCATAAAATGGCACGATTCGAAAATTCGTTCATTTATCAAACATGGCGCCAATCGGCGAGGACAGCGAACCGGAGGACGAAAAAAAACCGCCGAAAGGAAAATGTCGGCGGTTTTAGTCTGTCGCTCCTCGGGCGAACGATTCCCAACGGCGTGCGTGTTTGATCCTACGCCATCAACCGCCCGCCGTTCACGTCGATCACCGCCCCGGTCAGATAGCTGGACATCTCGCTCGCCAGGAAGACCACGACACTCGCCTGCTCTTCCGCGGTCGACAGGCGTCCCAGCGGAATGGAGTTCAGAATGTCGTCCCGCTGAGCAGGCGTCAGCTGGTTCCACTGGTCGATCATCCTCTGCCCGCTCATCACTGTGCCGGGCGCGATAACGTTGGCGTTGATCCCGTACTCGCCAACCTCTTTGGCCAGGCGGCGCGTGAACGAAATGATTCCGCCCTTGGCCGCCGCGTAGGCAACACCGGTCACCAGGCTCGCCGTACGGCCGCCGATCGACGATAGATTGATGATTTTTCCGCGCTTTCTTTCGATCATATAAGGCACCGCAGCCTGACAGCAGAGGAATGTCCCCTTCAAATTCACATTCATCACGAGATCCCAGTGCTTCTCTTCGATCTCTTCGAGTTTTTTCGGCGTGAAGAGGCTGCCGCCCGCATTGTTCACCAGGATATCGATCTTTCCATATTTTTCCACGGTCCTTCCCATAACCCGCTCGACCTGTTTCTTGTCGGAAACGTCCAGCGTCATGCAGGCATAGTCGGCGATGGACTCATCCATCGCCGCTGCGACGCGGGCCAGCGTTTCTTCCGAGACGTCCGTCAACACGACCGCCGCTCCTTCCTGCGTCAACGCCTTGGCGAACGCCAAACCGAAACCGCCGCCCGCGCCCGTAATGAGCGCCACCTGATCCTTCAGCAACATGGCCATACCCTCCTCATCTCAATGTCGATTCACTTCTCTCGCGCTGCGTCACAACAGCCGGTTTGGCGGCCCCATTCGGTTCAGCCGGTAGTGCGCCAATGACTTCGCAAATGGTCGAGCAAACACGAGGAAACCGCATCCCGCACCGCGCGTTTGACATGGCGGGCGCTGCACAGCGCGCCGGCTCCGTCAAGCAGCGCCTCCAGGATGTTCGCGTTTTGAACGAGCTGTTGTTCAGGCGGGGTGAGCACGGCGACCCGCGCCTCGTATTCCCGCCGCACGATGGCCCGGTTCGCCTCCGCCGACAATTTGGCAAAACGCACGACCGCATCGAAACGGGAGAAAAGCGGCAACCCGAGCTGGCGCGCGGCGTCGTCGGCGCTCTCATAGTTCGTTGTGCAAACGATGACGGCGGCGCGCACCTCCGCATGATAGTTGCGGTCGCGGTAAATTCCTTCGTCGAAGATCTGGTAAAAGGCGCTATGGAACACCGGGTTCGGCTTGTCGAATTCGTCGAACAGCAGCACATTGGACTCGCGCTCCATCAGTTCCTTCGCCAGACTCAGTTGCGAGTGCTTGCCGCCGAAAAGATAACTGGCGAAATCGTTGCTGTGGAACATCGAAAACTGTTTCCGGAAGATGGGCTGGCCCACCAGTTCGCTGATCAACTTGGCCGTCTCCGTCTTGCCGGAACCCGTCGGGCCATAAAAGAGCAGCGTCACCGGCTTGGTTCGGCCAGCGCGCGTCAGCGGGAAAAGCGCCGTCAACAATGTCTCGAGCACGTCCGGCTGCCCGAATATTCTATTTTCATATTCAGCATCCAGTCTGCGCAAAACCGTTTCATCGATGCCCTGGTAACGATACTCCTTGACTTCGATCTCGATATCCAGCTGCACGAGCAGGTCGACAAGATACGCCGGCGGATTTTGCAGAAACAAGGTATCGATCTCAAATTGCGAGATGAACGCCAAAAAACCCTGAATGGCGCTTTCGCTGATCGCGGCGTACTCGTCGGAAAAGGCCACGGCATAGGCTACTGGTATCTTCGGAACTTCCTCGGACAACTCGCCCGGCTTGCGTCCCTGAACTCTGAATACATGCTCCCTTTGCCTGGCGTCACTGCGCAAGGCCAATGTCGTCAAGGACGTCCACGCCGCTTCCGGCAAGAGCTTCATGAACGCTCGCCGCGGGCCGAGATACAACACGATTTTTTTCAACGCAGGCACCTGTTCTGGAAGTTCGGTATCGTTTCCCGAAACCACATCTCGCAAATTTCATGCCCGGCTTTTCCCGCTTATCCAGCCGCAGATGAATGCTTGCGTCGATTCATCTGATTTGATATTGAACAGTTTCTAGAAAATCGTGTTTCACATGTGGTCATAGAGAAAGTTCCGTTCTATATTGTTTGCTGCATCACTAAGAAGGGCGCGCAACGTGTACAAAATCATCATGCTCATCGGCGGCACCATTTCGCAGCTGCACAAAACGGCTTTCCCGAACGTCACCATCTACGATACCGTCACCTTCAAGCAGGCCAAGGAAATCGCCCGCAGCCTCACGGAAACGAAAGACGTCGACATCATCATCGCCCCTTCCGGCACGGCCGCCATGATCGAATCCGCCGTCGAGGTGCCGGTCATCCGATCCGATCCGTCGCGCTTCGACATCCTCGAAACGCTGCACCACGCCGAACAGACGACCGGGCTCTCCGGCGGGCGGATCGCGCTACTCCTCCACAAATCCCGGGATATCGATCTGCAGGCGGTGCTGAGCTTCGTGAAGAACGAAGTCTGCCTTTACACCTATGAGAACGAAGAGGACATCGGGGAGATCGTCGGCAGTCTCGACAAGCAGGCTTTCCCCGTTCTGGTCGGCGGGCCGACGGCGCAGCGCCTGGCCGAGATGAAGGGAATCCGGAGCTTTCTGCTCCGCCTCAGTCCCGAATCGCTGAACCGCTCCATCGAAATGGCGAACAACTTCCTGGAGTTCTCGCAGAAAAACCGCGAACAGCGAAAACTCCTGGAAACAGCCCTCAACGTTTTTGTCGACGGCGTCCTCATCACCGACGAAACCGGCCGCGTCATCGAGAGCAACGTCAAGGCCAGCGCGATCCTGGACATACCGCAGAAGAAACTCGTGGGCCGGAAAGTCGACGAGCTGTTCAACGACCCTTCCTACCAGGACGCCTACAAACACGGCATGCAGTTGAACGATAAAATCATAGACTATCAGGAACGCGGCAACCTTTTTTCGAGCAGCATGCCTGTCGTCGTCGACGGTATCGTGAAAGGAGCGGTCATCACCCTCCAGGAAGCGAGCAAAATCGAAAAGCTGGAGCACGAGTACCGGCGTTACAAATCCCACGGTTTTACGGCGCGCTACCATTTCAACGACATCATCGGCGCCAGCGACATCATGAAAGCGACCATCGAGAAAGCCAAGGCGTTCTCGAGCGTTGACTCCGTCGTATTGATTCGGGGAGAGACCGGCACCGGCAAGGAACTGTTCAGCCAGAGCATCCACAATCACAGCCATCGCCAGAAAGGCCCTTTCGTCGCCGTTAATTGCGCGGCGCTGCCCGCAAACCTGTTGGAAAGCGAACTGATGGGTTACGAGGAGGGAGCGTTCACCAGCGCGAAACGCGGCGGCAAAGCGGGACTCTTCGAACTCGCGCACATGGGTACCCTCTTTCTCGACGAAATCAATCACATCCCCATCGAACTGCAGGCAAGCATCCTGAGGGTATTGCAGGAGCGCCAAGTCCTGCGCATCGGCGGCAATCGCATGATTCCAATCAATGTCCGCGTCATCGCCGCCACCAACGAAAATCTGGCGAAGCTCATCCAGGAAGGGCGCTTTCGCATGGACCTCTACTACCGCCTGAACGTACTCAATCTGCCGATCCCTCCCCTGCGCCAGCGCGGCAGCGACGTCACCCGGCTTATCCACTATTATCTCGACCTCTTCTCCCGCCAGTACGGTCCACCACCGCCTCTGTCCGCACAAGCCATGCAACTGCTCGAAGGCTATGCCTGGCCCGGCAATATCCGCGAACTGATCAATTGCATCGAGCGATATGTCGTCGTCAGCCGCCGCCTGTCGGAATCCGACGTCGAATTGATCGGCGAATCGCTGCAGACCGAGCAACTCCCATCCCATCACGTCAAAAATGACCCCGTGGGCGACCTGCAAATCGCGTTGGGAACTCTCGACGACATGGAACGGCAGATCCTGCAGGAAGTGCTCAAACGTTACGATGGCAATAAATTGCAGGCGGCGCTATCGCTGGGGATCAGCCGGACGACCTTGTGGAAGAAGATGCGCGAGATGTCCGATGCGCATTGAAAACAGCGCTCCGGTTTTCGGAGGGATACGAACAACACGCTGACCGAAAAGCCGCAATTCCTGATTTAAAACTGAACAAACAACGAGACAATGTTCAATTTCTTGTAGCCCATACTGTGGCAAGTGAAAGAAAGGTGCCATTCACCAGTGTGCTGTCGCACGCCGCCCATTAGTCCGGTAGCCATGCAGCCATGCCGTGATGCCCGTCCGCTTCACCCCACGATTGGCACAAACATTGCTGTACGACGAGTAGACCTGTTCGCCTCGACCACGTTGACGGGTCCGCCCGATGGAGCGATAGCGTAGCGTCCTTACCGATTATCGACTGGCTTATTTTTCACATAACGATTACAGCTTGAAGGGGAGAAGGATTGGACGGAAGGCCGACATGGACCGGTGCCGAAAGCAGTGACCATTCCCGATTCGCCCCCTCCCTGTGTGAAAGACTATTGGAGGTCTCGACAAATTCGTGAATCTTCAAATCGTACGAAATTTGCCGCAACTAACTAGGAGAGGAAAGATGAGAAACAAGTGGAGCAAAAGCATTCGCGCTTGCGGAGCGTTGGTTGTTGCAACCGCTGCACTGGCATGTTACAGCGGCAGGCCGTTGGCGGCCGATTTCCCCGCCCGGCCGATCAACCTGATCGTCCCTTACGCCGCAGGCGGTTCCTCCGATTTGAGCGCACGTCCCTATACCGAAGAAATGGGCAACATCCTCAAGCAGCCGCTGGTCGTCGTGAACAAGCCCGGCGCCGGAGGCGGCATCGGCGCAGCCGAGGTGGCGCGGGCGCGGGGCAATGGCTATACCCTGCTGAACGCCTCCATCGGCAACGTTACCATCGTCCCATACACCTCGAACGTCGGCTACGACTACACCGCGTTCAGAGCCGTCGCGCAAATGACCGACATACCGCTGGCCCTCACCGTACAGGCCAGTTCACCCATAAAGAATCTGCAGGAGTTCGTCGAATACGCGCGAAACAACCCCGGAAAAATACGTTACGGCACGCCGGGCGCCGGCAATATCCAGCATGTCACGGCGGAGGGCTGGGCAAAGGAGATCGGCATCAAGATCGTCCACATGCCTTATGAAGGAGCCAATCCCGCCGTGGCGGCGCTACTCGGCGGCCACGTGGAAGCAACCATGACCGGCGTCACGGAAGTCGCCCCCCATCATCAGTCCGGCGCGCTACGCGTGCTGGGCGTCACGGCCTCCAATCGCATCGGGATGGTGGATGCCCCGACGTTCAAGGAACAAGGTTACGACTTGGAATCGGGCGTCTGGTACGGCGTCCTGGCCCCAAAGTCTACCCCTGACGCGGTAGTCAAGATCCTGGCAGAAGCCCTGAAGAAGGCCTATGACAGCCCGAAGGTGCAGGAAGCCTGGGCAAAACTCTATCTCATCCCGGCTTACCTCGGTCCATCTGAACTCGACGCCAGAATAGCCAAGGAGGCAAAAACCAATCAGCAGATTCTGAAGGATATAGGTCTGCACAAGAAATAGCCATCGCGGCGACCCGCGGCCTGGCCGGAAACCAATGGTGGTCGACGAGGCGGCGGGTCGGTACGCAATCGCAACAGGGAACAGCGATAGAGGCGTCTACAGTCATGGCAGTGTGATCTACCCGCTCCGCCAACATGACATATGAGTTGCCATTTTCTTGGTATAAGAGCCGCTCCGGGTCTTTCCCAGCGAACCGCCCTGACGAGGCAAGACCGGCGGCAAGAGGCGCTTGCCCAAGCTTGAGAAAGGAAGGTTGGACCGTGAACTTCAAAGATCAAGACATCATTTCCGGCAGTCTCTTGGTTTTATGCGGGCTGGTGGGTTATTTCTTTGCCTATCAACTGGAGAATCTCGTCGTGGCCGGGCTGTCGGCGGCTTTTTTTCCGAGTTTCCTGTTCTCCATCATGCTGATGTGCGGGCTCGCCCTGATCGGACAGGGCGTCAGGAGGGAGAAAAAAATTCCCTTCCCAGACCTCCATCTGGCTAAAGTGGTACCGATCGTCGGCGCACTGGTGGTTTACGTCATCCTGATGGAATATCTAGGCTTCATCATTTCCACCATCGTTTTTCTCTTAAGCTCCTTGTACCTTTTCGGCGAACGCAGAAAAAAGATCCTGGTCCTGGTGCCCATCATTTCGTCGGTGCTGGTTTACTTTCTTTTCACCAAGGCATTCATGATCGTCCTGCCCGGCCTGGGCGAGTTCTTGTGATTACATGACGGAAAGACCACTATGGAATTTCAGACTTTTCTCGCCATTCCCGAGGCTATCCTCACGATCCTGTCTTTCGAATGCCTGGGATTGATCGTCATCGGCACGATCGTCGGCACGCTTTTCGGCGCAGCGCCAGGACTCACGGCGACCACGGCGGTGGCGCTGTTCACGCCCATCACCTTTTTCATGCCTCTGAATCAGTCGTTGTCCTTTCTCATCGGCATCTACGTCGGCGGTTATTATGGCGGCAGCATTCCGGCGGTCCTCATCAATACGCCCGGCGCGCCCGGCAACGCAGCCGTCTGCATGGACGGCTACCCCATGGCCAAGCAGGGCCGTGCCGGAGAGGCGCTGGGGCATGCCGTCGTTTCCGCCTGGGTGGGAAGCACCTTTTCCGCTGTCGCTCTTTTGATTTTCGCCCCCTTGATCGCCAGCATCGCCATCAAATTCGGTCCTCCGGAATATTTCGCGGTAGCCGTCATGGGGCTGGTCTGTATCGCCGGCGTATCGACCGGTTCGCTGGTCAAGGGCATCGCGGGCGCGGCAATCGGCATGTTCCTTGGCTGCATCGGCATGGACCCCATCGACGGCCTGCCCCGGTTTACCGCCGACAACGTCAACCTGATGGGCGGCATCGCCCTGATCCCTGCCCTGGTCGGCCTGTTCGCCATCACGGAAGTTTTGGCCAAGGCGGAAGCCATCGGCGTCAGTACCGGGGAAGACATCGTCGCGCAAGTAACCAGGGCTCTACCACCCTTGAAGGATTACCTCGTACATAAAGGCATCGTTATCCGATCGGCTGTCATCGGCATCATCGTCGGCGCCATCCCTGGCACCGGTCCGACCATTGCCTCCTGGATGGGCTACAACGAGGCCAAAAGAACCTCCAAACATCCGGAACGGTTCGGCACCGGCGTGCCTGAAGGCGTCATCGCCGCTGCCGTCGCCGACGAAGCGGTGGTAGGCGGCGCGCTTATCCCGCTCCTGACGCTCGGCGTACCCGGCGACACGGTAACGGCGGTGCTCCTGGGCGCCCTGATGATACAGGGCCTCGCCCCTGGTCCGATGCTCATGGTGGAGCACGCGGACATCGTCGCCCTGCTGCTCATCATCATGTTGATCGCCAACGTGATCATGCTCGCCATCGGCATACTTGGCAGCCGGTTTTTCCCGCTCATCCTGAAGATACCTTTCCAGATCCTCATGCCCATTGTGGCCGTACTCTGCATCACCGGCGGCTATGCCGTGAACAATTCCTTCTTCGACGCCATGCTGGTAGTGGTCATCGGTAGCGTGGGTTACGTCATGGTGAAGCTGGGGTTCCCCATACCGCCCATCGTCCTGGGGTTGATTCTCGGGCCGATCATCGAACCGAACATGCGCCGGGCGCTGCTGGGTTCCGATCTGAACCCCCTGGTGTTCGTCTCCACCCCCATCAGCGTAGGATTACTCGTTTTGACTTTCGTCCTCGTCTACGTCATGAACAAGCGAGGAAAAGGCAAGGCGCCCTAGCCCCCGTTGGAGTACACCATGAATACCTCCATCTCGCTCGAAGACGCCATCGGCACTCGCCGCTCGATCCGCCGGTTTTTACCGACACCGGTAGCCGCCAGTACCGTTCAGGAACTCCTGGATCTCGCGGCGCGCGCGCCGTCGGGCAGCAACGTCCAACCATGGCGGGTCTATGCCCTCGCCGGAGCGGAAAAGGAAAGGCTGAGCCGAATCGTCAGCGAAAAGTATTCGGCCTCGGGAAACGAAGCGGAGATCGAGTACTATCCGACTCCCCTGGTTGAACCATGGCTCTCCCGCCGCCACACGTTCGCTGCCGATTTGTACAGCGGCCTGCTCGGCATCGCCAGGGACGACGCGGACGGCCGAACCCGCCAGTGGATGCGTAATTACGTTTTCTTCGACGCGCCGGTCGGGCTGATATTCACCATAGACCGCGCCTTCGGATCGCGGATGCTGCTCGACTACGGCATGTTCCTGGAAAACCTGATGCTCGCCGCGCGAGCCCGTGGACTCGACACCTGCCCGCAGAACGCCTTCGCCCGCTTTCCGGAAGCCATCCGACAAACGCTCGGCTTACCTGCAAACGAGACGATCGTCTGCGGCATGTCGCTGGGTTATGCCGACCCGGACGCCGCAGAAAACCGGCTACGCACCGAGCGCGTTGCTGCCGCGGAGTTCACGGATTTTCGCGGCTTCAACCAGTAAAGGGGAAGTCAGCACAGCGGACCAAAAGAACGCACCCGAGATCCGCCCCCACGCCGATGGTCGCAAAAACGGACCTTCGCACGACAGCACTCAAAAATCTAGGTTGACTCAGCCTGACGATACACCAGCACGGGAATCGACGAATGCGTAAGAACTTTCTGCGTCTCGCTGCCCAACAGTAAACCGCTGATCCCCTTACGCCCATGCGATGCCATGAAAATCAGGTCGCAACCGCACTGGTTCGCCGCCTCAATGATGGCCTCGTAAGGGCTATCGCTGGCGAGCGTCTTTTTTTCGTAAGGAACCCCCGCTTTCCGGCAAAGGCTCTCTGCGAACCCGAGAGCTTCCATTGCCTGCTCTCTGGAGGCTTTTTCGAAATGCTCCATCATTATCTTGGGGCCGACAAGCGTGCCTTCCACATTGCTGTAAGAACTATGGTATTCCGGCCTGGCAAAAAAAATGGTGATCTTGGCATCCGTTTCCTTGGCAAATTCGACGGCATTCTGCACGGCGCCCTGCGAAAGTTCAGACCCATCGGTCGGAACGAGAATGTTCTTGAACATGGCGACTCCTTTCCTTGTCGAGTTTCGCTTTCCCTGTGCTGCCCTCCTGTTTTGGTCAATACACTGTTCTCTTTATCTACTGTAGACCATTTCACGAGTTTGTTCTCCTGCCGGCGACTCCTCTTCCACATCCATACTCAACGTCGCCGAATGCCCACCGGAAAAACCGTGGCCGCGGTATGTCCAGCCCAGCTTGTCGGCCAGGCGTTCCACTAGCTGGAGCCCCAGCCCGAAACCGATGTCCTTGGTCACGTCGTTTTCCTCGGCCATATAGTTTATGACCTCGATCTTTCCGCCATACTGCACGATGTGTATGGCGCCGCGCCGGGTATGCTGGAAAGCGTTGCGGACAAGGTTGCCCATGACGATGCGGCAGGCGGTTTCGGGAACGGATACCGTACAGGGCGCCGTATCGACCGAGAGGTCGATGTTTTTGCCGTGCAGAAGATATTTTGCTTCCTCGACGACCTCGCGGAGCAACTGCTCGACATCCACCTCGGCCGCCGGAAGCGGCGCGGAGACGTTCCGCCCGAGCCAGAGCAGCGTTTCGACCAGGTGCTGCATGGTTTGCGCGGCGCGGCCGATGCGTTCGATAACCGCCGACCCCGCTCCTTTTTTCTCTATGCCGTCGCAGGACTCGATTTTTTGCAGCAGCTCGACGTTGGCGCGGATCACGCTGATGGGCGTGCGCAACTCATGGCTGCTGTAGCGCAAAAATAGCTGTTCCCGGTCCAGGCTCCAACGGACGGAAAGCAGGCTGTTCCGAATCAGGCCGGCCAGTTTGTTCAACTCGGGGTAATAAAAGTCCGGAGGATTCTCCCGCAGCGTCTGCTCATCGAGAGAGGCCGCCCAGGCGCTTAAGGCCCGGCCCGGGCGGGCCACCTTGTTGAACAGCAGCCAGGCGAAACCGCACAAAAAAAGCAGCGACAGGGCGCTGATGCCGAACAGGGTGCGCACGCTCGCCACTGCCTGGCGGCCGACCAGGGGCGAAAACATCTCGGGCCTCAGGAATTGCCGGACGAAATACGGCTCGCCCTCCTGCCGCACGAGCATGACGAAATCGAGTTGTTCCGGGGGGCCGTTCCGCTGCCCATGTTTCAGGGCATGCAGAACGCCCTCCTCCGCGGGCTGCTGCAGCCGTTCCCGGATGTCCTCGGGCATCCACTCCCACCCGGATGCGATCTGCACGTCGCCGAAGTCGCGCAACCCGTGCCGCTGTTCCGCCGGCACGGAAGCGACATAGCGCTCCACCGAGCGGATCAGGTTGGCTGAAGTGGCGTTATCCAGTCCCTTGCGGAAAAATGTCAGGCTGAGCACGGTGTAGCCCGCCACCAGCAGTATGGTCACGGCCAGAAAGGATAGGATCAGGAACCATTTCAAGCTGATCTGCCGTTTCATCGCGGCTCCTCCTCCGAGATGGCGAAGCCGTGGCCGGCCAGCGTGCGCAGCAGGGGCTTGTCGAAAGGCGCATCGATGTTTTTGCGCAGATGGAACAGGTGCACCTTGAGGCTGTCGCTGTCCGGATAGTCCTCGCCCCAGACTTCCGCCATCAGCTTTTGCCGTGTCACGACATCGGGCGAGGCGCGCAGGAGCGTTTCCAGGAGGCGCCAGCCGATGGGGGAAAGCCTGATTGCCTGGCCCTGCCTTGTGACGACGTGCGCCGCAAGGTCCATTTCCAGATCGCCGCAGCGCAGCACCCGGACCTGCCCGCTGCGCCGCTGCCCCAGGACGCGGATTCTGACCACCAGTTCGCGCAGTTCGAAAGGCTTGACCAGATAATCGTCGGTGCCCGCCGCGAACCCCGCCAGCTTGTCTTCCAGTTGCTCGCGCGCCGTCAGCATGAGCACGGGGGTGTCGTTGCCCTCGCGGCGCAAGCGCTCGCACAGTGAAAGGCCGTCCAGGAGCGGCAGATTCAGGTCGAGCAGAATGACGCTGTACGGGTTTTCAGTCGCCATCCGCAAACCGGCCACGCCGTTATCGGCGTAATCGCAAGGTATGGACTCCAGGCGGAGATACTCCACAATCGTGGCGGCCAGATCCGTGTCGTCTTCCACCAGCAGGGCGGGCAGCATGGCAAATAGTCCTCTCGCTATCTATTGTTCCAGAGGCTCGTAACGGCCTCCCATGGCTTTGTATATCCGGCTTTCCAGCCGCACCAGTTCGTGTTTTGCCGAGAACGAGGACAACTCTGATGCGTCGGCCGAGGTCAAGGCCTCCAGGTAGTCCTTCAGCTCCGCTCTCCCCTGTTCGTAGCGCACCCGGTAGTATTCGGCGATACGCACCGCCCGGTCATGTTCGGTCAATGTCTGGTCGAGGGTCTGCCGGGCCATGACGTAGGCCGAACACGTCGCATCCACTTCGTTCAATGCTGTGGTCACGCTTTTCACGAGATCGAGTTTAGCGCCTTCGAAATCCGCCTCGGAAATTTTGAGGTTCCAGTGCAAGGTGTTCCAGTCCAGAAAGGGAAAACTCAGGTTAACCAGCCCGGTCAGAAACGGCACGTTGAAGAAACGGCCAGCGCTGTCGGAGGAAACGCTGAGGGTAGAACCCACGCTCAGGCGGGGATACCAGGCGGCCTGATCCGACTGCACGGTTTTGAAAGCCTTTTGCACCCGGTTTTCCGCGGCGTGGATGTCCGGCCGCGCCGCCAGGGCCGCGACAGGCACGTTGAGATCCACCCGGACGGTGGGGATGGCCAGAATATCGTCGCGGCCGGTGTCCGGCGTTTCGCCGGGCCGCAGATTCAACAAATCGCGCAGCGTCTGCACGGCCTCGGCACGCTGAGTCTGCAGGCTCGACAGCTGGTTCTGCGCGGACAACAGCGACTGTTCGGCCTGCAAGGGCTCGACGGATGCCACCTTGCCGAAGCTATACCGGCTTTGCACCAGAGAGAGTATCCGTTGGCGGCTTTCGATGCTCTTTTCCGTGACCGCGATGCTCTGCTCGGCGTACAG
>JAVBSG010000211.1:0-7057 GCA_031547245.1 Propionivibrio sp. | reverse complement strand
TCCTCGGTCGCCATCGTTTCTCCACCAATTTCTCTGAGGTTTTATTACCCGTTATTTTAATTTCTCGGAGATTTCAACGCAGAAAAAATAGCTTCAAACCCAGAAAATTTAAGGCATCCAGGATTTTTGCAGGGACGACTACTTACTGCCCCGCTTTCGGGCTACTGCCGTCAATGGCGACTTCCCTGCCTCTTTCGGACGGATCCGAATCGATAAGAATCGTCACGCGCCGGTTGCGCGCCCGACCGTCTGCCAGGAGATTGGGCTCCACCGGCCGCGTATCGGCATAGCCGATGGCCGTCAGCCTGTCCGGCGCCACCCCCTCGTCGACGAACAGGCGCAGGACGGTTGTCGCACGCACCGCAGACAGTTCCCAGTTGGAGGGAAACTGCGGCGTGTTTATCGGCACGTTGTCGGTGTGGCCTTCGATCGTAATCGGAAAATCGGTCGGCGCCAGAACCTGCGCAATCGCCCGCATGGCCTTGATGGAAAGCTGCTGCAGCACGGCCTGCCCTGGAGAAAACAGAATGCTGTCGTTGACTTCGACCGAAACGCCCCGGCTCGTCTCGATGACGCGGACTTTCCCCTGCTCGATGAGCGGCGCCATCACTTCGAGAATATCCTTCGCCACCGAACGCATCCTGTCGCGCCGTTCCTGTTTCTGCGCCTCCTGTTTCTGCGTCTCGTCCGGCTTCGCCGCCTCCGGTTTCGGGATTTCCCTCGGCTTGGCCACGGGCATGGGCCTGGGCACCACGCCGATGGGCGGCGTCATCAGCACCGGGATTTTCTCGGTGCTCTCCGCCTGGACGCGGCGGAAGGCGGTCGCCATCGATTCGCTGAGGACCCGGTATTTGCCTTCATTCACGGAAGAAAGCGCGTACATCACCACGAAAAACGCGAACAGCAGCGTGATGAAATCGGCATAGGACACCATCCAGCGTTCGTGGTTGTCGTGCTCCTCGTCGCGTTTTCGCCGCTGCGCCATGATCGTCAGGAAGCGATGTAACCCTGCAAACGGCTCTCGATGATCCTCGGGTTGTCGCCGTTGGCTATGCCGACCAGGCCGTCGACGATCATTTCCCGCTGCCTGGTGATCCGGTAAATATGTGATTTCAGCTTGTTCGACATCGGCAGAAAGAGCAGATTGGCGAGGCCCACGCCGTAGATCGTCGCCACGAACGCCACGGCGATTCCGGCGCCCAGCTTCGAAGGCTCGGACAGGTTCTCCATGACGTGGATCAGGCCAAGCACCGCGCCGAGAATGCCGATCGTCGGCGAATACCCTCCGGCAGACTCCCAGATCCGGGCGGACATCTTGAGTTCCTGTTCGTGAATATCGATGTCCACTTCAAGAATCTCGCGCAAGCGCTCGGGGTCAACGCCGTCGACCAGCAGCTGCAGCCCCTTGCGCGGAAAATCGTCCCGCAGCTGGTTCATCACGTTTTCCAGCGCCAGCAGCCCCTCGCGCCGGGACAGCTGGCTCCAGTTGCTTATCTGCCTGATCTGCTGCTGATAGTCGATGACCGGGGGGCTCCAGACCCACTTGGCCATCCGTAGGCCACGCCTGAAGACGGCGTAGGGACTTTGCAGCATGACGGCTCCCATCGTTCCGCCAAGAACGATCAAAAGCGCCGCCGGCTGGGAAAGCGAACCAATGTGCCCGCCCTCCAATACCAGCCCGCCGACAATGGCGGCAACACCGATCACCAGGCCCAGGATGCTGATTTTATCCATTCTTTCTGGCTTTCCTCTTCAATTCGGAAGCACCGAGAACCCGCGAACGCAAACGGGCGACCGCCTGCGAGTGCAGCTGGCAGACCCGCGATTCCGTCACCCCCATGACCTCGCCTATTTCGCGCAGGTTGAGATCCTGCTCATAGTACAGCGCCATCATCAGCTTTTCCCGCTCGGGCAGCAATTCGATTCCCTGCACCAGCAGCTTGCGCAGATTCTCGTCTTCCAGAATCCTGGAAGGATCTCCCGAGGCATCCGTCAAATGCTGTTCGAGAAAGTCCCCGTCCCCCTCTTCCACCAGATCCTCGAAGGAAACCAGCTGATGCCCCCTGGCATCCTGCAACATTCTCTGATATTCCGCCAGCGGCACATCCAAGGCTTTGGCCAGTTCGTTTTCGGAAGGCGGGCGCCCGTACTCCTGTTCGAGCTGCGCCACTGCGCTCTCGATTTTTCTAAATTCACGGCGAAGACTGCGCGGCAGCCAGTCGTTTTCCCGCAGCCCGTCCAGCATCGCGCCGCGCACGCGCTGTATGGCGTAGGTCTCGAACTGTGCGCCCATTCCCGCCTCGAACCGATCGATGGCGTCGAGCAGCCCGATCATCCCGTTCTGGATCAGATCGTCGACCTGAACGCTGGCGGGAAGGCGCGCCATCAGATGATAGGCGGCGCGCTTGACGAGCGGCGCGAACCGCTGCACCAACTGATCCTTTTTGATCTGACCTGCGGCGTTATACATATCCGAATTACTCAGGCGTGAAGGGCCAGCGGGCGAATATGCCGGCTCAGGTGAAGCAACTGGCGGACGAATTGTTCGACGCCGCCGGACTCGTCGTCCGGCATATGCCAGTTGAGCAAGTCGCCCGCCAGCTTTCGACAGGCGATTGCCGCTATCGTTTCCGGAAAGATCGCGCCGACCGGCCGTCCCAGGCGGGCAGCCTGTTGAAGGCGGTCGTCCCGCGGCACGTCGCCGCCGAAATCGACCTGCGCCAGTCCCCGGGAGCGCGCAACCTGCGAAACGTTCCTGAAGATGGCCCGCGATTCGCTCGGCTTGCGCACGCCGTTGATCACTACGCGGTATTTGCGGTGCGAATACCCGAGGCTGACCTTCTTGATCAGCGCGTAGGCATCGGTTATCGAACCCGGGGTAGCAGCCATGACGATCACCGTATCGTGCGCCGCGAGCCCCAGCGGCGAAAATCCCAACGGATAATCCTGCGACGCATCCACGAGAATCACGTCGACGAACGCCTCCAGCATGGAAAAATTTTTCAGCAGAGCATTTTGCTGCGGCTGGCTCAGATTCCCCAGTTTTTTCGCGGCCCTTGCCGCCGGCAGGATTTGCACCCCGGGAAAGGCCGTTACCAGAATATCATTGAACTCGCGTTCCCCATCGATGACGTGCAGCAAATCGTCCTGCGGCGCAATGCCGAAACACGAGGAAACGGTCTGTTCGGCGTTCTCGTCCAGAATCAGGACCGCCTTTCCCTTTTGCGCGAGGCTTGCCGCCAGATTGGCAATCACGGTGCTTTTCCCGACGCCATGGCTGCCGGCGACGAACGTGACGATGCGCGTCCCCCCATTCGCGAACAGGCGCCGCAGACCTGCGGCCTGGTCTACCTGCCGCTCAGCCACGGTAACCTCCGGCGGCGGCCATCTCCGGCGCATTGGCCATCACCAGCCCGGGTTCGAGGCCGTCGAGCCGATGCGGCGAGGGATTCGGCAGATCCCGGAAAGCGCGGTGCAGCAGATACATCCGGTTGGGCACATGCAGGTCTTCGGGAACGCGCTGGCCATTCGAGACGTAATGCAGCGGCAGCCGGTGCCGGATGACGACATCCAGCGCGGTTGCGAGGCTCGCCGCCTCGTCCACCTTGCTCAGGATGCAGCCCACCAGATCCGGTCCGCTGTATGCCCGAACCACGTCGTCCAGCGTATCGCCCCGCCCCGTGGCCGCCAGAAGCAGCAGGCGCTTGACGTGGTTGCCGTTGAACATGGCCATCTGCTCTTCCACCATGCGGTCGCGCTGGCTCATTCCCATGGTGTCGATCAGGACCATATGTTTGTGCTTCAGGTCGAACAGGGTCTGCCGCAACTCTTCGGCGTCTTTCACGAGGCTGACCGACACCCCCAGAATGCGGCCGTAAATCCGCAGTTGCTCATGCGCGCCGATCCGGTAGCCGTCGGTGGTCACCAGCGCCACCTTGCTCGCGCCGTGCCGCAGGACGCAGCGTGCGGCAAGCTTGGCCGTGGTGGTCGTCTTGCCCACGCCGGTCGGGCCTACCAGCGCGTAAACCCCGCCACGGTCCACGATGCCGCCCTCCGCGCCGACCGTCAGCAGCGTACGGTCGACTGCTGCCCTGGCCCAGGCCTGTGCCTTGGAAACCTCGAGATTTTTCGGCAGATTTTCCAGCAGTCGGCGAACCAGCCGGGGCGAAAATCCGACCCCCAGCATTTGCCGCAGAACTTCCGTTTTGACCGGCTCGGAGCGTGCCGCCTCGCCCCAGGCGAAACCGGCCAGATGCTGTTCGACGATCCTGCGCAGCGAGCGGATTTCCTCCATCACTTCGGCTGGAACGATGTCGGCCGAGCGGCTGGAATCTGCCGTGTTTGCGACCGCCGGCGCCGGTACGTCGATCTTCGGAAGCGGGCGTGAAGCCAGCGGAGAAGCCTTGGGCTCCGAGAACGCCGCAAACTCCGGCGCCGCTTTTGCTTTAGCCGAATACATGCCGGAAGAGGCCGACAAACTGACCGTATAGTCGTCGCTCGATTGGACGCGCTCTTCCTTGACGGGAACCGTGGCGATCATTTCCATGTCGCTGGCGGCCACCGCCATGATTTCCACGCCATCGGGAACCGCGCGGTTGGACAGGATGATCGCGTCGGCCCCGAGCAGCTCCTTGACATTCCTTAGCGCCTCCCGCGCCGAAGAGGCAATGAATTTTTTGACGTTCATGTTTTATTACCTCCAACGATCGCTGTGACCTTGATTGTCTTGTTTTCCGGCACTTCCGCATGGGACAGCACCTTGAGTTGCGGAATGCCGCGCCGCAGGAAGCGCGACATGAGTGTGCGAAGATTCCCCGGCACCAGGAGAACCGCCGGGAAGCCGAGCGCCTCCTGGCGCTGCGAGGCCGCGGCCACTTCCCGAATCAGGGTGTCGGCCAGATTGGGTTCGATGCTTTCGCCGCCGCCGGTAATGGCCTGGAGCAGAACGCGTTCCAGTTGGGGATCGAAGGACATGACCTGCATCTCGTCGCCGCCCGGATAGATGTGCTGAACGATCGAGCGGCCAAGCGTGATGCGCACCTGCGCCGTCAGCATTTCCGAATCCTGCGTGCGCGGCGCCCACTCGGCCAGGGTCTCGATGATGCTCCGCATGTCGCGGATATGAATGCCTTCTTCGAGCAGGTTCTGCAGAACCTTCTGCACGACGCTCAACTGCAGGATCTTGGGCACCAGGTCCTCGATGACCTTGGGCATCTCTTTGGCCAGATGATCCAGCAGCGCCTGCGTTTCCTGGCGCCCGAGCAATTCGGCGGCATGCGACATGATCAGATGATTGAGGTGCGTCGCTGCGACGGTGCTGGCGTCCACCACGGTATAGCCGAACGCCTGCGCCTGTTCGCGCAGCCCGGCGTCGATCCAGATGGCGGGCAGGCCGAAGGCCGGGTCTTTCGTTTCCGTGCCGGGAAGCTTGCCGACGACCCGTCCGGGATTGATGGCCAGGAAGCTCCCCGGGAAGACCTCTCCTTGCCCGATTTCCACGCCCTTGAGAAGAATCCGGTAAGCATTCGGCTTCAACTCCAGATTGTCGCGAATATGGACGGGAGAAACGAGGAAACCGACATCCTGGGCAAACTTCTTGCGAATGCCGCGGATCCGGCGCAGCAACTCGCCATCCTGGGCCTTGTCGACCATGGGAATCATCCGGTATCCGACTTCCAGCCCAAGGGTATCGAGCGGCGCCACGTCGGCCCAGCTGGCCTCCTGGGTTTCCGCCGCTACGGCGGCGGCCGCGGGCGCCTGCTTGACCTGGATCGGCTGCTCCTGCGCCTGCCGCTTGATTATCGACCGCGCCAGAGCCGCCAGGCTTCCGGCCAGCAGCAGGAAAACAAAGTTCGGCATGCCGGGGATGAGGCCGAGCAGGCCGATGATCGCCGCCGACAGGCCGATGACCCGCGGGTTGTTGAACATCTGCCCGAGGAACTGCTGCGACAAGTCCTGGCTGTCGCCCACGCGGGTCACCACCATGCCTGCCGCGATCGAAATGATCAGCGCCGGGATCTGCGCCACCAGGCCGTCTCCGATGGTCAGCAGGGTGTAGGTCATGGCCGCCGTCCCGACGTCGAGATTGTGCTGCAGCACCCCGACGAACAGGCCGCCGATGACGTTGATGAACATGATCAGGATGCCCGCCACCGCATCGCCGCGCACGAATTTCGACGCGCCGTCCATCGAACCGAAAAACTCGGCCTCTTCGGCGATGGTCGAGCGGCGGCGCCGCGCTTCGTCCTCGGCGATCAGTCCGGCATTGAGATCGGCGTCGATCGCCATCTGCTTGCCGGGCATGGCGTCCAGCGTGAAGCGCGCGGCCACTTCGGCCACCCGGCCCGCGCCCTTGGTGATCACGACGAAATTGATGATCACCAGGATGGTGAACACGACGATACCGATCGCATAATTCCCGCCGACAAGGAAGTGCCCGAATGCCTCGATCACCTTTCCTGCCGCCGCCGGGCCGGTATGCCCTTCGAGCAGGACCACGCGGGTCGAAGCGACGTTGAGGGAGAGGCGCAGCAGCGTGGTGATCAGCAGCACGGTCGGGAAGACCGAAAAATCGAGCGGCTTCATCACGTTGATGGCGACCAGCATGACGATGATCGATATCGCGATGTTGAAGGTGAAAAAGATGTCCAGCAGGAATGGCGGCAGCGGCAGCACCATCATCGACAGCACGAGCAGGATCAGCAGCGGACCGGCGAGCTGCCGCAACCCGATGCGCCCGAGGAAATTCTGCAATGTCGCGCTGGCGCTAGCCATTTACCACCTCGGGAACCAGTTCCGGGGGAACGGGAATATCGCGCGGCGGCATCGGATAGCTGCCGCCCGTGCGGCGCCACGCCGCCAACTGGTAAACGTAGGCTAGGACCTCGGCCACGGCCGAATAAAGCGCCGACGGAATTTCCTGGTCCAGCTCGACGTGCCGGAACAGGGCGCGCGCGAGCGGAGGCGCTTCGAGCATCGGCACGCCATGCTCCGCGCCGATCTCGCGGATTTTCCGCGCGACTTCGCCCATGCCCTTGGCCAGGACTTTCGGCGCACC
>JAVBSG010000142.1:0-14905 GCA_031547245.1 Propionivibrio sp. | reverse complement strand
CCGCTGCTGCGGCAAGCCGCCATCGAATCCTTCAAGCGGCTGTCGCCGTGTCATCAGGTCAAAAATCCGGTGATGTTCGTGGTCTGGCTGGGCAGTGTGATGACAAGCTGCCTGTTCATCCAGGCAGCGCTGTACGGCAAGGGAGAAGAGCCGGCGGGGTTCATCCTGGCGATCAACCTGTGGCTGTGGTTCACGGTGCTTTTCGCCAACTTCGCCGAGGCTGTCGCCGAAGGGCGCGGCAAGGCGCAGGCGGCGTCGCTACGCGGCCTGCGCAAGACCGTATGGGCAAAAAAACTGCAAGAGCCTCATCACGATTCGAAGATGCACACGGTACCGTCGGAAGATCTGCGCAAGGGCGATATCGTTCTGGCTACGGCCGGCGACGTCATCCCCGGCGACGGGGAAATCGTCGAAGGAGTAGCCTCGGTCGACGAATCGGCGATTACTGGCGAATCCGCACCGGTAATCCGCGAGGCCGGCGGCGATTTCTCGGCGGTGACTGGCGGCACGCGCATCCTGTCCGACTGGCTGGTGATCCGCATCGCGGTCAACCCTGGCGAAACCTTCCTCGACCGCATGATCGGCATGGTGGAGAGCTCCAAACGCCAGAAAACGCCTAACGAAATCGCCCTGACCATCCTGCTCGTGGCATTGACCATTGCCTTTCTGCTCGCCACCGCGACACTGCTGCCCTACTCCCTGTTCAGCGTCAAAGCGGCCGGGGCCGGTTCGCCAATCTCGGTAACGGTGCTTATCGCACTGCTCGTCTGCCTGATCCCCACAACCATCGGCGGTCTGCTTTCCTCCATCGGCGTCGCCGGCATGAGCCGGATGATGAGCAAAAACGTCATCGCCACTTCGGGCCGAGCCGTCGAGGCCGCGGGCGACGTCGACGTGCTGCTGCTCGACAAGACGGGCACGATCACCCTTGGCAATCGTCAGGCCACTTGCTTCGTTGCGGCGCCCGGAGTCGCCGAGGCGCAACTGGCCGAAGCCGCGCTGTACGCTTCGCTGGCGGACGAAACGCCGGAGGGCCGCTCTATCGTGCATCTGGCCAAGGAACTTCTGCATCAGCGCGGGCGCGACATCCAGACCGAAGGCGCGACTTTCGTCCACTTCACCGCGCAAACCCGCATGAGCGGCATCGACTGGAACGGCAGAAACATCCGCAAGGGCGCTGCCGACGCTGTGCGCGAAAACGTCATCTCGCAGAATGGCCGCTGGCCGTCCAAGGTACAGGAAAGCGCCGACGAGATGGCCCGGCATGGCTCGACGCCGCTCGTCGTAGCCGAAGTCAACAGGGTGCTGGGCGCCGTCGAACTCAAGGACATCGTCAAGGGCGGCATCAAGGAGCGCTTTGCCGAACTGCGCCGGATGGGCATCAAAACGGTAATGATCACCGGCGACAACCGTCTGACTGCGGCTGCCATCGCCGCCGAGGCGGGCGTCGACGATTTTCTCGCCGAAGCCACGCCGGAAGCCAAGCTCAAGCTGATCCGCCAATACCAAGCCGAAGGCCGCCTGGTAGCGATGACCGGCGACGGCACCAACGACGCGCCGGCGCTGGCACAGGCCGACGTGGCCGTGGCGATGAACACCGGCACGCAGGCGGCCAAGGAGGCCGGCAACATGGTCGACCTCGATTCCAATCCGACCAAACTGATCGAGGTCGTCGAGACCGGCAAGCAGATGTTGATGACGCGCGGCGCACTGACCACCTTCTCAACCGCCAACGACGTCGCCAAATATTTCGCCATCATCCCGGCGGCCTTCGCATCAACCTATCCGGCGCTCAATGCGCTCAACGTCATGAATCTGGCCACGCCCAATTCGGCGATCCTGTCCGCCGTCATCTTCAACGCGCTGGTGATCGTCGCCCTGATCCCGCTGGCACTGAAGGGCGTAACCTACCGTCCGCTCGGCGCCGCCGCCATTCTGCGCAACAACCTGCTGATCTACGGCGTCGGCGGACTGATCGCCCCGTTCATCGGCATCAAGCTGATCGACCTGATCCTGGTCGCCCTCCACCTTGCATAAGGAAATTTCTTCAATGAACTCACCTCTTGCCAGTGAAAGCCTTTCTTCATCCGCTACCAGTAGGGAACCCGGTATGCCCGCCACCCTGCTAGGCGAATGCCGGCCCGCCCTGATCGTTTTCGCTCTATTGACCGTACTCACGGGCGCCATTTATCCGGCTGTAATCGCTGGCATTGCACAAACGGTGTTTCCGGAGCAAGCCAATGGCAGCCTGATCGAAAGCGATGGCAGAACAGTCGGTTCACATCTGATCGGACAAAACTTCTCCGACCTAGGGCACTTCTGGGGCCGCCCCTCGGCTACCGCGCCCATGCCCTACAATGGCGCCGCATCGGGCGCGTTCAACCAAGGGCCGTTGAACCCTGCGCTGGAGGAAGCCGTCAGGGCCAGGATCGCCGCATTGAAAGCCAGCGATCCGTCGCAGACCGCAGCCATTCCGGTAGACCTTGTCACGGCCTCGGCCAGCGGCCTCGATCCGCACATCAGCGTCGCGGCAGCCCAATGGCAAGTCCCCCGCGTTGCCCGTGAGCGCCATTTGCCGGAAGAAACCGTTCGCAACCTAGTCTCTGTCCATACCGCCTCGCGTCAACTCGGCATTCTCGGCGAACCGCGCATCAACGTGCTGGAGCTCAATCTGGCGCTTGATAGGCTGGCCGCCGAACGCTCGCAATAGGCAGCGGTAACCGGTATCATCAAGAGAAAAAATCCTGGCAAGCCGCCCATGATGGAAGAATCTCCGCAGCGCCCAGACCCCGACGCCCTGCTCGCCCGCCTGGAAAACGAAGCGGTGCAGGCGCAGCGCGGCAAGTTGAAGATTTTCTTCGGCGCCAGCCCCGGAGTCGGGAAAACCTACGCCATGCTCAGCGCTGCCGGAGGCCTTGCCGGCCAGGGAACGGATCTCGTCGTCGGTATCGCTGAAACGCACGGCCGCTCGGAAACCGCCGAGTTGCTCGACGGCCTGGAAATTCTGCCGCCGAAAATCATCGACTACAAAGGCCATCAGTTGCGGGAATTCGATCTCGATGCAGCGCTGGCCCGAGCGCCGAAACTGATCCTGGTCGATGAACTTGCCCACTCCAACGCACCCGGCTCCCGCCATCCCAAGCGCTGGCAGGACGTCGAGGAATTACTCGCCGCCGGCATTGACGTTTACACCACGGTCAACGTCCAGCATCTGGAAAGCCTCAACGACATCATTGGCGGCATCACTAGCATCCAGGTCCGGGAAACCTTGCCTGACCACGTTTTTGACGATGCCGACGAAATCGTACTGGTCGATCTGCCGCACGAAGAATTGCTGCAGCGACTGCAGGAAGGCAAGGTATACCTGCCGCACCAGGCCGAACGCGCTGTCAGAAATTTCTTCCGCAAGGGAAATCTGCTCGCCCTGCGCGAACTGGCGCTACGGCGCACAGCCGACCGTGTAGACGATGACGTGCGCGCCTACCGCCGCGAAAAATCTGTCGACACCGTCTGGCCGACGAAGGAATCGCTGCTCGTCTGCATAGGCACCGGCGTCGGCAACAGCAGGCTGGTGCGCGCCGGCGCCCGCCTGGCCGCCCAGTTCGGCGTTCCGTGGCATGCCGTTTACATCGAAACGCCAAAACTGGAGCGCCTGCCTGGGGCGGAGCGCGGCCGCATACTGCGTACGCTGAAGCTGGCCCAGGATCTGGGAGCAATCACTGCCAGCCTGCCGGGCGACGACCCGGTCGCCCTGGCTGTCGCCTACGCCCGTGAGCACAATCTCGGCAAGGTCATCGTCGGCCGCCGGACCGCCAGGCCGTGGCCATGGCAACGGACTTACGCCGAACGGCTGGGATGTTCCGCACCCGAGTTGGAAGTCATCACGATCGCCAAGGACGCCGCAGAACCGCGTCACAGTGACGGCCTGACCAGTCTATTCTCCGCTGGAAACGGGCGCGATGTTCGCTGGAGTAACTATGCATGGGTGACCGCAGGTGTCGCGCTGGTCGCGTTGGTGGCCACGTATGTTTTTCCGTTTCTTGCCCCGGCCAACATCATCATGATTTTCCTGCTGTTCGCCGTGTTCGCGGCCTACCGCTTCGGCCGCGGTCCCGGCGCTTTCGCTGCCGTCCTGTCGGTTGCCGCGTTCGACTTATTCTTCGTGCCCCCGTACTTTTCCTTCAACGTTGGAGACGTTCAGTTTCTCCTGACCTTCGTCATCATGCTGATCGTTACTCTGCTGATCGGCCAGCTGACGGCCCGCCTGCGCTTCCAGGCGGACATAGCCCTGAATCGCGAACACCGCATGCGAGCGTTGTTCGAGATGGCCAAGGAACTGTCGAGCGCGTTGACCGCCGAGCAGATCGCCGAAATCAGCCAGCGTTTCGTGCAACGAGTATTCGGCACACCCTCCGTCGTGTTTGCGCTCGACGCTTCCGACGCCCTGCAACCGATCGGCGATGCCGCTGGCCAAACCCTTCCGACGGAACCGGACATGGGAATCGCGCATTACGCGCTCGACCATAACGAAGCTGCAGGCTGCTCCACGACAACCTTGCCCTCCGCTCCCGCGCTTTACCAACCCCTGAAAGCGCCGATGAGGACGCGCGGCGTACTCGTGTTGTTCCCCCCCGGCGGCCAGTGGGCCGTAGTGCCAGAGCATCAGCGCCTGCTCGATACCAGCGCCAGCTTGATCGCCATTGCCCTGGAGCGCGTGCATTTCATTACGGTAGCCCAGGATGCCATGGTGCGCATGGAATCGGAGCAATTGCGCAATTCCCTGCTTTCAGTACTGTCGCACGATCTGCGCACGCCGCTGACCGTCATGTCCGGCCTGGCGGAATCGCTGAATCTGGTCGGCCCCCCCATGCCCAGGGAACAGGCCGAGATTGCCCAGGCCATCCACGAGGAGGCCGTGCGCACCAGCGCGCTGGTCAACAATCTGCTCGACATGGCGCGGCTGCAAAGCGGTAAGGTGCGGATTCATCAGGAATGGCAACCCCTGGAAGAAATCATCGGTGCAGCCGTGCAGTCGCGCGCTGCCATGCTGGCCGGGCACACCATCGACATCCGCCTGCCGGCCGACCTGCCGATGCTGTATTTCGATCCCGTGCTGATGGAACGCGTTTTCTGCAACCTCCTGGAGAACGCCGCCAAATACACGCCTGCTGGCAGCACCGTCACCCTGTCGGCGCAGCGTTACGGCGATACGGTGGAAATCGTGGTCGAGGACAACGGCCCCGGACTCCCGGAGGGTCGAAAAGAGGCACTGTTCAAAAAGTTTTCCCGTGGGCAAGGCGAATCAGTGACCAGCGGTGTGGGGCTCGCCATCGTCCGGGCCATCGTCGAAGCCCACCAGGGAACGATCAAAGCCGAAAACCGCCCGGATGGCGGCGCGCGCTTCATCATCCGCCTGCCGGCAGGTCAGGCTCCCGAAGTGCCGGAAGAGGAGTCCGAAAGATGACTGCAACATCGCAGCATGCCTTTACCGTCATCGTGGTCGAGGATGAACCGCAGATCCGGCGCTTCATCCGGACGGCGCTGGAAGCCGAACATTGTAGCGTGACCGAGGCCGCCACAGCGGAACGGGGAATCATCGACATCGGCACGCGCAAGCCCGATCTCGCGGTCGTAGACCTCGGACTGCCCGATCGCGACGGCGTTGATATGATCCGAGAAATCCGCACCTGGTCCTCGCTGCCGATCCTGATCCTTTCCGCGCGTAGCCTGGAAAGCGAAAAAGTCCGCGCGCTCGATGCCGGCGCTGACGACTACCTGACCAAGCCCTTCGGCATCGCCGAACTGCAGGCCCGCGTGCGCGCCCTTCTAAGGCGTGCCGGCCGGCTGGCCGCGCCCGACACGCCTCTGGTCACGCTCGGCGACATCAGGGTAGACCTCGTCAAGCGGCAAGTCTGGCGTGGCGAAACGGAGATACGCCTGACACCGATCGAATACAAGCTGCTGGCGCAATTGATCGGTAGCCTCGGCAAAGTCGTGACGCACCGGCAATTTCTACGTGAAGTCTGGGGCCCCGGCCATGCGGAGGACACGCATTACCTGCGCGTTTACATGACCGGATTGCGCCGCAAGCTGGAACTCAACCCCAATCTGCCTCGCCACATACGGACGGAACCGGGGATAGGCTACCGTCTCGTCGACTAGTCAACGCCAAAGGAGGAAATCCGTCGCCTCAGGCCGAATTCTCCAATCAATAGCAGCGGAGAATTCGATCATAAAATATTAATGAATGACTTTATAAAAACCATATAACTATATGAATATAAAATTTATTTTAAATTTTATATTTGATTTTTTACCGCAATCGAAGATACAAAAAAACCGCCATGCCTATGGCGGTTTTTTGTTCCTGCATGGTGCTTCATTTCATCATGAAATACTGAGGCAAAAACGTTGTCAACGGCGGTATGTACGTAATCAGCGCCAGCACGATCAACGATAGGAAAAAAGGAGCCCAGATCCCTTTGCAGAGTTTTTCCAGCTTCAGGCCCGATACGCTGCAGATCGAAAACAGCACGGCTCCCACCGGCGGCGTGATCAATCCGAGCACCAGATTGAAGCAGACGACGATTCCCAACTGGATGGGATCGATCCCGAGCTGTGCCGCGATCGGCGCGATCACCGGCGTGACGATGGTGATGGCCGGTGCAGTTTCCAGGGGAATCCCGACCAGAATCAACAAGATGTTGATCAGCAACAGGACGATGAAGGGCGAAGTGCTGATCTGGCCGATGGCATTGATGATGATCTGGGGAATTTCCTCGGAGGCGACGACCCACGAGAACGGTTCGGACAAGCCAAGCAGCAGCATCACGATGGCGGACTCAAGGCCGGCTGTCAGCAGGATGTCAGGAATGCGGCGCCATTTGAGCTTGCGGTAGAAAAAGAGGCCGACCAACAAGGCGTAAATCACGACCACGCCCGCTGCCTCGGTCGGGGTGAAGACCCCGCCGAGAATGCCGCCCATGATGATGACCGGCATCAGCAACGCCGGCAACGCCTGCCAGGCGCCCTTGCAGACTTCGCCAAACGAGGCTTTGGCCTCTCTGGGATAACCCCGTTTACGGGAAATATAATACACATAGCCCATCAGGAATATGCCCAGCAACGCTCCGGGGACGATTCCGCCGAGAAACAGCGCGCCGATCGACACGTTGGCGATGACGCCGTACATGATAAACGGGATGCTGGGCGGAATAATCGGCCCCATGCAGGACGCCGTCGCCGTCAGGGCGGCACCGACCTCTTCGTCATAACCTGCATCGCGCATGGCGGGAATCATGATCATGCCGATTGCCACGGCAGTGGCCACGGCGGACCCGGAAATGGCAGCAAAAATCCCGCTGGCCAGCACAGTCGCCAAGCCCAGGCCACCGCTGATATGTCCAATGGCCAGCCGCGCGAAGCGCACCAGGTCCTTGGTCAACCCGCCTTCGTTCATGAGGTTGCCGGCCAGCATGAACAAGGGAATGGCCAGTAGGGGAAACGAGGACATGCCGCCGTAGGTCGTCTGGACCAGCATAGCCAGCGAAAGGTCTTCCTGCAGGAACACATAGACCATGGCTGATCCGCCCAGGCCGATAGCGATAGGCATGCCCAGAGCAAGGAGTACGACAAAGCTGATGCCGAATGCGATGAGATCCATCTTGTCACCCTTCCTTCGGCTCGGCGGACAGAAAATCCACCAGTTGTTCAATGGAGACGAAGAACATGATCGCGAATCCTATCGGCATAGCCGCGTAAGGGATGCTCATCGGGATGCCGATGGTGGAAGACACCTGGCTTCTGTTCATCAGCATCTGATCGAATCCGTAATAGGCGGCGAAGGCCAGAAAAACAAGAACGCACACTTGGCTCAGCGCCTGTACGCAACGTGACGGCCCCGGCGGGAGGCTGTCGGTCAGCGAGGTAATGCCGACCTGGTAGCCACGCTTGAGCCCCACTGCCCCCCCCAGCATGGACGCCCACACCAGGCAGTATTGCAGGAACTCGGTACCCCACATGGACATGTTGCCGAGCACATACCGCCCGAACACCTCATAAGGAACGATTATTGCCATGGCGCCCATCGCAACAATCACTATCCAGCCTGCCACTTTCAGCGTGACGGCGTTGAACCGGCGTAAAAGCCACATGTTCATCCTCCCTGATTGCCTTCGCTCTGCCCAGCGCTTCCATATCTCTGGATAATCCAGTCGCTCCGGTCATTGCGAACGGACCTGCAAAGCGAAACCGGCAATCTCTTTCGCGTTCGCCGGAAATCGCTTTATTGCCTACCGAAGCATCCGGAACCGGAGCCTTTCCGTCTGGAAAGGCTCCCGGCGGGGCTGTTACCGTTTTGCAGAATTACTTCGTCTGCATGATAGCGTCGATCTTTTCCTTGCCGAATTGCTTGGCAAACTCGTCAAAGGCCGGTTGCATGGCCTTCTGCCAGGCAGCAGCGTCCACATCGCGCACGACGACGAGTCCCTTTCCTTCCATCTCCTTGACCTTCTTGTCTTCGTCATCGCGATTGAGCTTGCGCTGGTAGGCGGCCACTTCCGCAGCAGCCTTGGCGATGATCTCCTGATCAGCCTTCGGTATCCGCTCCCATTTCTTTGCACTGAACAGAACCAGCGCCGGTGAATACACGTGGCTCGTCATCGTCAGGTACTTCTGGATCTCGTTCAGTTTGGAAGCGTAAAAAACCGCGACCGGATTTTCCTGCCCGTCGATCACCCCCACCTGCAACGCGGAATAAACTTCGCTATAGGCCATCGGCGTCGGATTGAGGCCTGCCGTCTTGAAGGCCAGCATGTGCGCCTTGTTTTCCATGGTCCGAATCTTCAGGCCCTTGGCTTCCTCGGGAGTTCTTGCTGGAACCTTGTTGTTCGAGAGATGACGGAATCCATTCTCCCAGAAAGCCAGACCCCGGAATCCGGCCTTGTCGACATCGGCCAGCAACTGCTTGCCGATTGGGCCGTCCAAGACCTTGTCTACATGATCGTTATCGCGGAAAAGGAATGGAATATCCACGATCAGCATAGATGGACTGAAGTTGCCGACCGGCCCCGTCGATCCGACATAAATGTCGATCGTCCCCTGCTGCAAACCTTCCAGCATTTCCCGCTCGCCCTTGGCCAGAGTGCTATCGGTAAAAACCTTCAACTGGATGCGTCCGTTGGTTCGCTCCTTGATGACCTCGCCCAGTTTGTTGGCTCCCAGCGCATAAGGGTGCGCTGGCGTTTGCGTCATGGTGACCTTGTAGGTCGCCGTAAAATCCTTGGCCGGCTCAGCGCCCTGTACGAGCGAGAACGACGTCAGCAACAATCCAGCAGCTATAGCGTATTTCATCCTGCGTCCCTCCTTTGTGGTAAAAACAACGGCTTGATCGCCTTCGTTGATGGATCGCCCAGAGCCCTGTCGGGAAGCGATCCCAATACCGCCGCCGCTAAATCAGCGGCTTATCCGGATGCAGCATCGTGGCAATGGCTTTGTCCAGGACATCGTCCTGCCAGATTTTTTTCCAATCGTCACGCAGTACAAGCCGATTGCCCAACCCGATGGCAACCTTGCAGGCATCGGATACCTGAACCTTGCCCATCTTGCCGAGGAAAACGGCCGTCAAAACGCCGATATGACCCGTTAGGAACGAAATTGCGGCATCGCGCGAGATGCCGCGCCGTTCCGCTTCGTCGACGGTTTCCGCCATGGCGTAAAGCGTCGAGGCGCCCAGAATCTCCACCAGCGTCGGCTCGAGGAAAGCGATATCGCGGATTCCCATCACATAACTATTGGCGACCGGCGCGAACATCCATTCGCTGATTTTCCGCGCGTCGGCGAAATTCGTGCCATCGCCTTGAATCAGGGCCATAACGATGTCCTGTTTGCCCGCGATGCCGCCGAAGTGATCCTGGCGGGCTTCCGGCGTGTCCTGATCGAGAAAGTACGAGGGATGGCACGGATGCGCCACGGCGAAAGTGCAGTCGTCGCGTAGCGCCAGTTCCTTGGCCACTGCAGCCGCCGGGTCGAGGATGACCATCGTGGCGCCAGGGCGCATCATTTCCACGATGCCTGTCGAAACCTGTTTGATCACCACGTCCGGTACGGCCAGCACGACGATATCGCTCTTCGGCACAGCCGTTTCCGGAGTCACCGTCGAAAGACCGCGGGCCTTGATCGATGCGACTCCTGCCTCCGAAGTTTCGCAACAATATAGCTCTACGGCGTCCGAATGCTTCGCAAGGTTGTTGGTTACCCGCGTTCCCATTTTTCCGCCCGCGCCGATCACGCTAACTACGATTTTATTGCCCATGGACCTCTCCTCGTTGACAGCCTGTAAAACGGTGGTCTCAAGAGAATTCGCCATTGCGTTGGAGCTTCCCGAACTCTCCATGCCATGTTCTTTTTTTAATACAGCAGACGTCTGATGTTTTACAAAGCTACAAGAGTAAATTTCCCCTGTCAATAGACTATCGGCAGAAAAATTGAGAAATTGTGAAAACCGCGTTACAGGAAACCTGATGGAGGAATGCCAATTGAATTCTATAAATTACTTTAATAAAATAACTTAATCAATTGTAGTTAATATATTTATTATTCTTGCATACCCTTTTGCCACGCAAGCGCCCACTCGAAAAGCGACGGGCTCAGTAAAAGCCGATACCCGTCGCTCGCACTGAGGCTGGTCGTTAATTTACGACTTGCTTATCAACCATTCCCAGACCTCCATCGATTCCTCGATAGCCTTCTCCGCTTCCTGAACATTCCGCTTTTCGACGCTTTCCAGAACCTTCCTGTGCACTTCCGCCGATTCCCTGCTGAAATTGCTTTGCTTCGTAAGGCTTTGTGCGATATAGGGTTGGAAATACTGCATCACGAAACGATAAATAGTCTCAAGTGGACGGTTCTTCGCCGCCTTGCCCAAAATGGCGTGAAATTCCAAGTCGAGGGCCAGAAGCTCCTCATAGTTTTTATCTTTTGCCTCCTTCAGCAGTTGGGTCTTTTCCAGACACCCGCGCAACTGCCGTACGTCCTCTTCGGTGGCGTTCGCAATGGCCAGCCGTGCCACATTTTTTTCCAGGATCGTCCGTAGTTCTTTCAGCTCAGCGAATTCCGGCTGGGAGACAATCAGGCTGAAGAGCAACGGGTCGAACATCACCTCGCCCCCGCCCTGGGAAATGTAGGTACCGTCGCCCCGTTTGACTTCGACAATGCCAAGGGCCGAGAGGATTTTCATCGCCTCCCGGACCGAACCGCGGCTGACTGACAGCAGCCTGGTCAATTCAGTCTCTGCCGGCAGACGGTCGCCAGGCATGACTTTTTTGTTCAACAGCAATTCTTTGATGCTATTAACCACGAAGTCGACGGACGAAGCCGTCGGCCGCGAGGCTAGAAAAGCTGATAGATCAGGGTATCTGGCGTTCTCCTGGGTACTCACTGGTTCGTCTCCTGATGCCGGCATCACCGATAGCGGGCAGAAATTCCACGCTCCGCCGATGGCAATATCCGAACAATTCGTTATTTTTCAAAACCGTGAGTCTACCGCAGAAGTCGTTTTCCCTTCTATTTCGTTAAACTGATCAAATGCCCTCCTTCGTCAGCGTTTGCGCATGCGCGCAAGATTATGTGCATTCCATTGGTTTTCCATCTGAACGGTTATTTCGTAATCGTCTCGCCAGGTCAGCCAATGCTCGATGACCTGATTGATGCCTCGCGCTTCCGGATTGACTTTTTCGATCATGTAATCGTAAGGCAACAAGCCTTTGCCCAGTTCGGCGCCCTCAAGAGTGAAACCAACCCAGCCGCCACGGCGCGTAAAGGCAAAATCCTTGATATGCAGGTTCGCCACATAGGGCGCGCAGCGGTCGATAACGGCAATGGGGTGTTCCAGGTTGGCCACGCAGTTCGCCGGATCAAGGCATATGCCCAGCCGTTTGCTGCCGACGGATTCGATCAGGCCAACAAGTTCTGTCGAACTGAGTTGCTCATAGGTTTCCAGAGCAAGCGTTACACCGGATGCCTCATAAGCAGGCATGGATTGTTTCAGCAATTTTTCGGATTCGGCCAACGTAGGACGATGATCGGGCATGTTGGTCATGCTGCGGATAACCTTGACGCCCAGAACATCGGCCATGCGCAGGTAGTTCGCCAAATGCTCCGGCTTGATCCCCTTGGTTCCTAGCTCCAGGGTAATACCGTATTCCTCGGCCTGTTTTTTCAAGTCCTTGAGTTGTTGGTCAGAATAATCATGGAGGGGTGAATAGTCACAAATCTGAAATACCTGCGCATCGAGGTCCCTCGTTCGCCTCAGAAGATCCTGAAGCGACAACGGCACGGGTGCGCGGTCGGATATTTGCCAGAAAAAGGCATACGTGCTCAATCCAATCATTGATATATCCTCATAGTTTGTTAGTGCGTCCATCGCGAAAAATGCCTTCGGCCTTCTGCTAAAACCGAAGGCATTACCGCGACTAGGCTATCAGCACTCGCTCGCGATCGGAACTGCCGCCGATGCGGCAGGCGCCATTATCCTATTCAGTGAAAAAGCCAATACCGCGGACAACAGCATGAATGCGCCCACGATGAACATCGGCATCTGGTACGAACCGGTCATATCCTTGACATAACCCGTAATGTAGGGAGCAGCGAATCCCGCGATGTTGCCAATGGTATTGATCAGCGCGATGCCGGCGGCGGCAGCCGCACCCGAAAGGAAACGCGCGGGGAAGGACCAGAAGGTAGGCAGCGCCGAAAATATCGCACAAGCCGTGAGCGTCACGAACAAAATTACGGTGCTCGGCGCGTGCATGAACAGAGCCAAGGGGATGCTCACGGCGCCGACAAGGGCGGGAACGCCGATATGCCAACTTCGCACGCCGCGCCGTGTTGCATCACGCCCCCAGAAATAAAGCGCAATTGCTGCCGGCAGGTAAGGAACCGCCGTAATCAACCCTTTTTGGAATATATCGAACTTGGTGCCAAATTGACTCTCGAAGCCGCCGATGATCGTCGGCAGGAAGAACGCCAGGGCGTACAGCCCGAAAATCAGGCCGAAGTAGATCAGCGACAGAACCCAGACCCGACCGTCGAGCAAGGCAGCGCTGGCCAAGGGATTGTGAGATACCTGCTTGGTCTTGTCTTCCTTTTCCAGTTCAGCGGACAGCCAGGCCCTTTCTTCCTGAGTCAGCCACTTGGCGTCAGAGGGCTTATCCGTCAGATAGAACCATGCGACGACACCAATCAGAACGGCCGGCAACCCCACGCCGAAGAACATGATGCGCCACCCCTCCAGACCGAACAGGCCGTGAGCCTGGATCAGCAGCGAGGCGAGCGGAGCGCCGATAACCGTCGTCAACGGCTGTGCCAGATAGAACAGGGCGAGAATATGGCTGCGATGTTTCGCCGGCACCCAAAGACTGAGGAACAAAATGGCTCCGGGGAAGAAACCGGCCTCGGCAATGCCGAGCAGGATGCGCAGGATATAGAGTTCCGTGTAGCTGTTTACCCAGGTGAACAACACCGTCACGATGCCCCACGTCACCATGATGCGGGCCAGCCAGCGCCGTGCACCGAATTTGTGCAACGCCAGATTGCTCGGGATTTCAAGAATGATGTAACCGAAGAAAAACACGCCGGCGGCAAAACCGAATTGCGCCGCTGTCATTCCCAGGTCCTGCGTCAGGCCATTCGGGCCTGCGAACGAAATCGCCGTGCGATCCAGGAAATTGATAAAAAACATCAGCGCCACGAAGGGAACGAGCCGAAGAGAAACCTTCCTGATCGTTGACTTTTCAACGTCCATAACTGCTTGATTCATAAACACCTCACCTTTGATTGTATTCCCAACTTCTGTTTTTGAGGGACAAACCCCTCCGGCAGGGCGAAACAGCCGCCCTGCTCTGCAACTACCGATTTTTGTTATGAATCAGAGAAGACCGGCTAAATCGGCGAGCGAATGAGGCTTGAGGCACGCGGGAAGGCATATCTCATCGACAGGCATGCTTCCGAATACCGCACAACACCGTGGTTCGCCCGCACCGTAATTTAGTCGGCGCTTCCCTAGATTTGGGGATTATCCGGATGCAACATCGTGGCAATGGATCTATCCAAGACATCGTCTTCCCAGATACGCTTCCAGTCATCGCGCAGCACCAAGCGATTTCCCAGGCCAACAGCAACCTTACAGGCGTCGGAAACCTGCACCTTGCCCATTTTGCCGAGGAAAACGGCGGTCAGTACGCCAATATGCCCGGTCAGGAAGGAAATTGCCGCATCGCGGGAAATACCGCGGCGCTCTGCCTCATCGACGGTCTCCGCCATCGCATAGAGGGTCGATGCGCCAAGAATTTCCACCAGTGTCGGCTCCAGGAAAGCAATGTCGCGGATTCCCATCACATAGCTATTGGTCACCGGCGCAAACATCCATTCGCTGACTTTCCTGGCATCGGCAAAGTTTTTGTCATCGCCCTGGATGAGCGCCATCACGATATCCTGTTTGCCGGCGATGCCGCCGAAGTGATCCTGGCGGGCTTCCGGCGTGTCCTGATCGAGGAAGTACGATGGATGACACGGATGCGCCACGACGAAAGTGCAATCGTCGCGCAACGCCAATTCCTTTGCGACAGCCGCAGCCGGATCGAGAATGATCATTGTCGCTCCCGGCACCATCATTTTGACGATGCCGACGGAAACGGCCTTGATGACGACATCGGGAACCGCCAGCACGACGATGTCGCTCTTCGGAACAGCGACATCTGCCGGCACCGTGCTGAAACCGCGAGCCTTGATCGACGCAATGCCGGCTTCCGAATTCTCGCAGAAATGCAGTTCGATGCTATCCGGATGCTTAGCCAGATTATTGGTTACCCTTGTTCCCATTTTCCCGGCGGCGCCGATCACGGAAACT
>JAVBSG010000177.1:0-14081 GCA_031547245.1 Propionivibrio sp. | reverse complement strand
TTCGGTGCTGTTCGTGGCGAGTGCGGTGAGCGGGCTGAAGATCGAGCAGGTGCTCAAATCCATGACGCCGTTCTTCGTGGCGCTGTTCATCGTGCTGATGCTGGTCACTTACTGGCCGGCGCTGACGCTCTGGCTGCCTTCGACGCTGGCTGGGGGCTGACCGCCCTTATCGACGCGTAAGCTTAAACAATAACCGGACTCTGAGGAGTCCGGTTTTTTACATCCAAGAGCGGGTATTTCAGATTCCGTTTGGAGGAACTCGCTACGGAGCCGGCAGTGTCAGTTTTTATGGACAGCGCCCTGCTTCAACGAATCGACCGCGATGCCCGGACGATCCTGCACAACCGCTCGGCGGCGGTTTCTATCAGGGCGGCCCCGTCGCGTATGCACTCTTCCAGTGAAAGCGGCCGGTCGGCAATGCTCATGACCGCGTCGATGCCTTGATCCAGCACGTTGTCCGCTCCGGGCCCGAGGGCGCCGGACAGGCAGAAGACCGGGACTTTGCATGATTTGGCCACCTTGGCGACGCCGACCGGCGCCTTGCCGAAAGCCGTCTGAAAATCGGTGCGTCCCTCGCCGGTAATGACGAATTGCGCTTTTTCCACGGCCGCCGCGAAATCCACTGCATCAAGAACGATCTCGACCCCGGGTTTGAGTTTCGCGGGGGTGAAGAACATCAGCCCTGCGCCCAATCCGCCCGCTGCGCCGGCGCCGGGCAAATCGGCCACGTCGCGGCCGGTTGTCTCGCGGGCAAGCCGTGAAAAGTGCGCCAGGGCGCTGTCGAGTTCAGCCACGACAGCGGGGTTCGCTCCCTTTTGCGGTCCGAAGACGGCAGAGGCGCCGCGCGGCCCGCACAAGGGGTTGTCGACATCGCAGGCGACGATCAATTCCGTTTCCGCCATGCGCCGATCGAGACCGTTGGCATCGATTTTCGCCAATTGCGCCAACGCGGCGCCTCCCTCAGGAAGATCACCGCCCCCGGCGTCCAGAAAACGGATGCCGAGGGCTCGGGCCATTCCTGCGCCGCCGTCGTTTGTGGCGCTGCCGCCGATGCCGACGATCATTCGGCGCAGTCCAGCATCGAGGGCCGCCAGCATCAGTTCGCCGGTTCCGAACGATGAGGCGCGTCGTGGATCCAGCCGGTCCTTGGGCACCAGGGGAAGGCCGGAGGCAGCGGCCATTTCGATGACAGCCGTTCTGCCGTCGCCGAGAATCCCCCAGTGCGCCGCAATGCGCTCGCCCAGCGGGCCGGTGACTTGCGCATGGCGAATTTCGCCGCCGGTTGAAGCGACCATTGATTCGACGGTTCCCTCGCCGCCGTCGGCAATGGGAATCATTTTGACGGAGGCATCCGGAAAGACCCGGCAGATTCCCCGTTCCATGGCGTTTGCGACCTCCATGGCGGAAACGCTTCCCTTGTATGAGTCAGGCGCGACGACGATGTGCATGGCAGGCTCCCAGGTTGAAAAATAGAACCAGCTTAATGGGCGCAATGGCAAATGACATCATGAAAATTCACAATATTGATAAAATATCAATGTAATAATATGTGCATTAGCACAATTTATTCGTAGCGAGGCGGTCATGGTCGATATTGAAACGCCCTTGGCGCAGGAGATCGTCGAGCGGACGATGAAAATCATTCCGTTCAACGTCAACGTCATGAACTCCCACGGGGTCATCGTGGGCAGCGGCGATCCTTCGCGCATCGGCGAATTGCATGCCGGCGCACGCCTGGCCCTCGAGCAGTCGCGCGCCGTGGAGCTCGATGCCGCCATTGCGCACAGCCTGCAAGGGGGCCGGCCCGGGGTGAATCTTCCGCTTACGGTGCGCGGCCGGCTTTACGGGGCAATTGGCATCACGGGGAACCCCGATGAAGTTCGCCAGTTCGGCGAGCTCGTACGCGCCATGGCCGAGATGATCCTGGAGCAGGCACAGCTCATCGGCGAACTGCAGCGTGAAAAGCGATACCGCGAGGAGTTCGTCGATCAGCTCATCAAACCGTCGGCAATGTCCCTGGCCGATCTGGAAAGATGGGGCAGCCGCCTCGGCGTGGATTTCCAGGCGCCGCGTTCGGTGATCGTTCTTGAGTTGATCGATGACGGAATCGGCCCGGATGTCACGATGGCCGAGCTTCAGAATTGCCTGCAGCGCCTGGCCGGGTCCGATCCGGCGCAACTCATGGCCGCCGTGCCGCCGGGGGAATTGGTGATCCTCAAAGCGTTTCCAGCGGCGCGGGAAGAAGCGGATCTGGCTGCCGCCGCGCGCGCGCAGCTGGTTTCCCTGAATGCCCTGCTGCGGCCATGGCTGACGGCCGATGCGTTCGTGTCGATCGGCGTCGCGCTGCGTGGGGTCGAAGGCGTGCTTTTGTCATATCAGTGCGCAAAACGCACGCGTCGCGTGGGGCAGGGCCGCGATGAAGCGGCGCGCGTATTTTCGTACTACGACTTGAGCTTTCCCGTGCTTCTGTCGGGCCTGGAGTCGGGATGGCAAGCCCGGCAGCTGCGCCAGCCCCTCCTGCGGCTCAAGGAAAGCAGGCGGCAGGGCGAAAGCCTGCGCCAAACGATCAAGGCCTGGTTCGCCGAGGATTGCCACGGAGAGCGCACGGCCCAACGCCTGGATATCCATCGCAATACGCTCGATTACCGGCTGCGGCAAGTCGGCGAGATCACCGGCCTTGACCTTGGCCGGATGAACGACCGGCTGATGCTGTACGCGGCGCTGGAGCTTGAGTGATTCGGTTTCGCCTGGCCGCGCCGCCGCGGCTTCCCGTAAAATGTGCCGGTATTGCCGTTCCCGAACCCTGGGACTTTGTCGTCTTCTCTTTTCCGCCATAAAAAACAGATCATCCGGAGATGCAGCATGAAGGAAATAGCTATCGTGGCCCCGATCGACTCGATGCCCGAACTGGCGCGGAGGGTCATAGAAAGCCATGGTTACGGCAATGTCGAAGTCCTGAAGGGGAATATGCGCGAAGGGCTCGAATCGGCCCGCCTGGCCATTGCCGAAGGTGCGAAGGTCATCATTTCCCGCGGGGGCACCTATGAAATGATCCGGGCGGATACGACCATCCCCGTTGTCGAGATCAAGGTTACTGTATTCGACCTCATCGAAAGCCTCAAGGAAGCGAAGCAGGCCGATCCCTGCGGTTTGATCGGCGTTATCGGGTACCCTAATGTCATCATGGGGGCGGAGGTCATCGCTGAAGTCATGGGCATGCGAACGGTGTTGTTTGAAATTGCCCGCCAGGGCGACATCGCCGCGGAAGTGGAAAGGCAGATCGGGCTTGGTGTCCGCGTGTTCGTCGGCGACGGAAATATCGAAATCGCCGCCGCCAACTACAACGGAAAAACCATTCTGGTGAGATCCGGCCTGCAGGCGATCAGCAATGCCATTCAGGAGGCGGAGGGAATTCTCTACGCGGCGAGGCTGGAAAAGGAGAAGGCGCAGCAATTCGCCACCATCATCGATTTCGTGCACGACGGAATTGTGGCGATCAATGATCAGGGAACAGTGACGGTGTTCAACAGCGCCTCGGAGAAGATCGTCGGACTGGATCGGCAGGGGATTCTCGGCCGGAATGTTGCCGAGGTCATGCCCGATACCCGCCTGCTCAATATATTGGCAACGAAACGGCCCGAAATTGGCGAGATACAGGAGCTGGGAAATGCTACAGTGATCGCCGCCAACAGAGTGCCGGTGGTGGTCGACGGCGAGATCCGGGGCGCGGTCGCCACGTACCAGGACATTACCGAGGTGCAGCGGCTGGAACAGAAAATCCGCATGCGGCTGTCGGAAAAGGGCTTTGTCGCGCAGTACAGGTTTTCCGACATCATCCATCGGAGTACCGCCATGGCCGAGTGCATCAGGACGGCGCAGAAGTTTTCCCGCCACGACGCCTCGGTACTGATCTCCGGCCCCTCCGGGGTCGGCAAGGAGCTTTTTGCCCAGGGCATTCATAACGACAGCAAGCGCAAAAATTCCCCCTTCGTGGCTATCAACTGCGCCGCGCTGCCTGAAGCATTGATCGAAAGCGAGCTTTTCGGCTACGTGGAAGGCTCTTTTACGGGAGCCGCCAAGAAAGGCAAGCCCGGCCTGTTCGAGATGGCGCACGGGGGAACCATTTTCCTCGACGAAATCAGCGAACTGCCCATCATCCTGCAAGGCCGTCTGCTACGGGTTTTGCAGGAGAAGGTGGTGATGCGCATCGGCGACGACAAACTGCTGCCCGTCGACGTGCGCGTGATCTGCGCCACCAATCGCGATTTGCGCAGGATGGTCGGGCAAAAGCTGTTCAGAGGCGATCTCTATTTTCGCATCGCCATCCTGAGCATCCACATTCCCGCCCTGAACAGCCGGCTCGAGGACGTGGAAATCCTGAGCGCTCATTTTGTCGCTGAGTCGGCGCAACGCTACCGAAAGGGGCCGATGGGCCTGGGCTCCGAGGCATTGGCGTTCCTGCGCGGCTACGACTACCAGGGAAACGTCCGCGAGTTGCAGGGGATGATCGAGCGCGCGGTCGTCGTCTGCGAGAGCAATGTCATCGAAGTGGCCGATCTGGTGGCCGCGCCGAATTATGGGGATTCCGCGCTTGACGATGAGCGCTTGCCCTTCTTTTCCGAAGGGCAAACCCTAAGGGAGGTGGAGGATCATTACATCGAGCATGTCGTCCACAAAACGAACGGTTCCATCAGCGCGGCGAGCGCCATCCTGGGTATCGACCGCACGACGCTCTGGCGCCGGATAAAGGAAAAGCGCGGCGCTTCCTCCCCAGGTCCGGCGTGATCCATCAAGCGGCGGAGAAGCGAAACTACCCCAGGACGGTGGACAGGACGAGCCCCCCGCCGAGCAAGGCGATCAACTGGCCGCAACGGCGAAGCTGCTGCGGGCTGTGCTTCAGGAGGAAGGATCCCATGGCGATGCCCGAGGCATGCAGCAGGGCCGAGCCGGCGACGATGCCGGCCAGGACGTCCGCCCCCGTCGATAGCTCGCTGCCGTGCGCCACCCCGTGGAAGACGCCGAAGCCGCCGATCAGCGCCAGCGCCGGCAGGACTCCGGCTTTCCGCGGATAGGCCAGCATCACGCCGAGAACCAGCACCGAGGCGGCGACCATCGGTTCCAGCGGCAGCGTGCCGAAGCCCTGCTGGCCGAGAATGGCGCCAGCGACCAGACTGAGAATGAAGACAATCGGGGCAAGCCAGCGCCGGCGGCCCTGCAGGACGCTCCAGGCGCCGACGGCAAGCATGGCCAGCAGGTGATCCGCGCCAAGGAAGGGATGGGTGAAACCGTCCATGAAGCCGTGCCCGCCTTGCCCCGTGTGCGCCAGGGCGGCGGCGGGAGCGCCGGCGAAAAGCAGGGCGAGGCTGGTGGAAAGAAACTTGTTCGTCATGACGGGCTCCTTCGGTTGGAAATAGTGGGCGGGGCAACGGCCGTTCGATCCGTGTCATCCGGGCCGCGGCGGCGAAGTATCCGCAAGGCGGCGCAGGCGGCTCCAAAACCGTTGTCGATATTCACGCAGACCAGTCCTTGCGCGCAGGAGGCCAGGGCGCCGCTCAAGGCGGCGCGTCCCTGCGCCGCAACGCCGTAGCCGACCGAGGTCGGCACGGCAATGACCGGCGCATCGATGAGCCCCGCCAGAACGCTGAACAACGCGCCTTCCATTCCCGCCACGGCAATGACGATAGGGAATGCGCGTATCTCCTCCAGCCGTTTCATCAGCCGCCATAATCCAGCTATCCCCACGTCCGATATCACGGGGGCAAGGTAGCCGTGGAAGGCCAGTGTGCGCTGCGCTTCCTTCGCGACAGGCAGATCCGAGGTGCCGGCGCAGACGATGCCAGGCCCCCGGACGAGCTGTTGGTTCCGGCTGTGGTAAAAGGCCGTCCGTGAAACCCGGTCATGGTCTAGTTCGCCGCGCAGATCGTTTGGCAGCCTGGCGAATTTCTTCTCCGAAAACCGTGTCAGGAGCAATGGACGGTTGGCGGCCGCGTGCAGGATGGATGCGATTTGCTCAGCCGTTTTATCCGCACAGAATACCGCTTCGGCGATTCCCGTCCGCTCTTCGCGCTCCCAGTCGATTTGAAAATCGCTCATTCCGCTACTCGCAGGAAAGCCGCGCCGCGCCGGTATGGGCGCATGCCGGCGAAGTGTCTCCTGTCCTGGGCGCACAGCGCGCGGACCTGTTGCTCCACGTGCTCGCGTTTGGCGCCGAGAGGCAGTCTCTCGCATTCCACATACACGCCGGCGGCAGTGATGCGGCAGCGGGTCGATCCGGCTTCCGGCAGCAGCGAGGCTAAAGCGGTTTCGGCTTTTTCGATGAAACTCAGGGCGCTTTCGTCGACATGGATGCCCGTTTCGATCCGGCTGGCCAGGCAAGGCTGGGCCGGCAGTGCCGCAAGGTCGTCGAGCCCCAGCGAGCCGGCAATGGCATAGATGGCGGCCTTGCCGATGCCGGCTTCGACGAAAGGATGCACGACGCCATGGCGCGTTGCCGCTTCCAGACCCGGGCGGTAGTCGCCAAGGTCGTCAACGTTGGTGCCCGAGGCGATGCGGACCTGGGTTGCGGAGTGGATGCGTTCGTAGAGACGGGACTTGCAGTAGAAGCAGCGGTTCACCGGATTGCTGCGGTAGGTGGCGTCCGCCAGTTCCTCAGCGTCGACGATATGCAGCGCCCAGCCGTGCCGCCTGGCGTGCGCTGCCACACGGTCGGTCGCGGCGCGGGGCACCGCCGGCGATACAGCGTGGTACGCCGCCATCGCCGCGCGGGCGCGGGAGTGGACGACATGCGCCAGCACCATGCTGTCGACGCCGCCGCTGACGGCTACCGCCAATTCGTCATGCCTGTCGATTACCTCGATGAGGCGAGGCAATGCCTGCCGAACCGCCATGCTCATGTCTGCTCGTATTCCCCCGTGGTTTTCAGCCGGCGGCGCGCGGCCAATCCGTCCAGGCGGGAAATGTCGTCGTTCTCCACCTTCAGGCTCGTCTGCCCATCGGGGCGCAGCGTCCGCTTGCGGACCACCTGCCTGCCGTCGATTTCCCGTATTTCCTGCTCCCGCGCCAGACAGCGGCGTTCTTCCTCGCGCCACCGCAAGCCGATCGTCGTCGTTTCCAGAAAACAGATGTCGCACACCGCGTCGAGAGATGCCGGCCGGATCAACAGGCGGAAATCGCTGACCGGCCTGCCTTTCTTGCCCTGCCTGGAGGAAACTGTCAGATCGATGACGCCTTCGGCGGCGCGCAGCCGATCGGCGGCGGTGGCAAGCTCTTCGCCGGTCATGTCGTCGATGTCGAAGCTGAGGACGAGCACGCGTTGGGGTTCTCCCGGTGGTGAGGCGCGCGTTTCCCGTGCGGAAAAAATCAATGCGCGCAGAATGTTTGGCGTTCCGGGCAGTTCGCGCGTGCCCGCTCCGATGCCGGCGGATTGCAGCAGGCCCTGCGGGCGGTCCCGCCCATCGCGGACGAGATGCGCCAGAATCGCCGCTCCGGTCGGCGTCACGCGCTCGCCGCCGATGCCGTCGTTCCGCCAGCGGAAGCTGCGCAGAATTTCCGCGGTGGCCGGCGCTGGAACCGGCAGCAGGCCATGACGCGTGTGCACCTGCCCGCCGCCGAGCGGAAGGTCCGATACACTCCAGCGGCAGTGCGCCAGAGCCGCGGCGATGCTTCCGGCTGCCACCACGTCCATCAGAGAATCCCAGTCGGCTATTTCGTGGAAGTGCACGGCCTCGAGCGGAACGCGGTGCATCCGGCTTTCCGCCTCGGCAAGCCGGCGCAGGATGGCGATCGCCTGCTCCGCGGTCCCGCTGTGGAGGCTGGCGGAGGAGATCCGTTGTACGATTTCCGGAAAGTGCACCGCGTGATCGTGGTGGTGCTCATGCTCGTGGAGGTGTTCCGGGTGCTGGGCGTGGCCGTGTGCTTCATCGCCGCCGCCGGCCAGGGAAAAACGCAGAACGGCGATACCGCCGCTTACCCCTTCATCCAGGGAGGGCTGCCCGCAATGCGCCGGAATCACCTGGGCCAGATCGGCCATGACGCGCGGCCGCAAATCCGGCAGCGCGTCCAGCATCGCTGCGACGAACATGTCGCCGGCCATGCCGCCGACGGCATCAAGATGAATGTGTTCAGGCTGAGTCGTGATGTTCATGGATGGGAATCACATAAGGGCCTTCGGGAATGATGGCGACCGCATTGTCCCCGTGTCGAGTGACGCTGTCCAGAATCGCCCGGTCGACCGAGTCGACCAGTTCGACCCCGGTGATCCGGCGCTCCGCGTCGTCCAGTCCCGTTGTATAGAGTTGCACTTTGCCCAGGCGCATCGGCTTGAGCTGCATTTCGGTCTGCCATTCGTCGATTTCGGCGAAGGATTTCGCCTTCAACGTCGCCAGGAAGCGGTCCGGCCCCATGTCGACCATCCTCGCCTGCGCGTCGCGGAATTCGGTCGAACCAAAACCCTCTGAGCATTCCGAAGCGATGATGAGCGTGCCCCCCGGTTCGAGGATGTCCATCGGGGTGACCATGCCCTTCACCGTCTGATAGTACGTCTTGTCCAGCGGATAGCCTGCCGAGGAGGTGACGATCGTGTTGAACCGGCGCGGGAGCTTGATGACAGTCGAATCGGTTACAAACTCGACAGCTTTAATATGGCTGGCAAGAACCTCGCCGAAATTGACATAGACCAGATCGCGGTCTTCGTCCAGGATGGTATTGATCGCGTAGATTTCGCCGATTCGGCGGACGACCTCCAGTTGCTCCTCATGGAGCGGATTCTGTACGAGATTGCACTGGATGGCCAAAGGGTCTTCCATGAAACGCGCCGAGTGAAATGTGCGGATCGTTTCGTGATGGGCTACACCCGGGGCGACCACCTTGCGGCCGCCGGACCAGCCGGCCATGAAATGCGGTTCGATGAGTCCCGACACGATTCTCAAGTCGGCATGCACGAAACGCCGGTCGATCTTGATGGGAGTCCCTCGCGCCGTGATCCCGAGGTCGACGTGATCGGCATCGTTCCTGGCGAAATGGTTTTCGACGCGGACCGTTGCCAGCACCCAGGGGTCGCCTATCAGTTCCTCCAGTTCGGCCCCTTCGTTCGGCCGGTGCAGGCCGGTGGCGACGACGATGGAAATCTCCTCCGCCGGCAGGCCGGCCGCCATCAGCGTCTCGATCATGGGCCGCAGGAACAGCCGGTTCGGGACCGGGCGGGTGATGTCGCAAATCAGAATGCATGCGCTCTTGCGTCTTTGCGCCAAGACCGACAGAGAGGCGGATTCGACGGGAGCATCGAGCGCACCGTAAATGGCCTGCCGCTGATCCGGCAGTTTCGGCAACACCGTCTTGCGAATGATCGTCGGCTCGACACCGGGCGGCAGCCGGACGGGCAAATGGCCGCGGCCATAGGCGAGATCCACCGTATTACTCATGAAGCCTCCAAATTCAGTTATGCCGTCATTCTCGAAAATCAACCGTCCGTGCCGGCTGCGCATCATGCCATGACATGCATATGGTCTTCCAGCTGCCGGCGGCGGTAAAACTCGCCTGCCGACGATGAAGATTCCGGGCGTCCGATACCCTTTCCACTGGACGCCCGGCGGTTTCGAACCGGGCGGGTCGGGAGCGGTCAGGCTTGCTGGTGCGCCGGTGTCCGTGCATGTTCGACGGGTTCTTCCTTGGCGTCGATGCCGCGGGTTCTTTGCCATCTATCCATCATGATGACGGCAATGGGGCATAGGATGGCCGTGGTCAAGGTGGAGATCGAAACCTGCAGGGTGGCGATTTCCACCAGATCCTTGTACGCCTGGGCTTCGGCAGCGCTCATCATGCCGGAGCCGGCGGCCACCGCGGCGGCGGCGGCGATGGCCGCCGGCGTGCCGACCGCATTGCCGGCGGTCGATGCTTCGGCGACCGGCGCGATCTGGCTCTTTTCCCGGAAGACCATGAAGACGATGATGCCCGTCAGGCCCGTCAGCACGGTCGTCATGACGCCCAGCGTCAAACCGGCGACGACGACCTTGGGATTGAAGAAGGTCGCGAAGTTCATCCCGGCGCCCAGGGCAAATGCGAAGAATGGCACGGGGAGGGTCTCGCCAGGTTTGAGGAACTCGCGGATATCCTTGTCCAGGTTGCCAAGCAGCATGCCGATGGCAATGGGCATCAGAACGGCGATAAAGGCGATGATGGGGAACTTCGAGCCCAGCATGCCCAGCGCCATGAGCGTGAAGAAGGGTCCGTCGTTCAAGGACAGCACCGCAACGGCGCCGACATCGGAGCGGTTTCCGTATTGGCCGGTCAGGGCGGCGTACATCCCGCCGTTGCCGTTTGTCATAGCCGCGATGATGGCCATGGCCGACAGGCCGAGAAAGCCGTTCATCATGTCGCCGGAGAGGTAGCCCCACAGGAAACCGACGCCCAGCCCCGTAAAATACTTGGAGGCGGTGAGGAGGACGCCTTTTTTCATGGCGATTCCGCCGACACGCAAGTTCATCTGGCTGCCGCAGCAAAACAGGAAAAGGGCGATCAGGCACAGTGCCCCGTCCTTGAACAGCCATTGCGAAAAGCCGCCGATCCGCAGGAATTCATAGATCCCGGGCTTGAGCGGCGCAACCCCCAGGGACTTGAGAAAATCCATGATGAATGGGAGATGCATCTGGTCGATGGTGTTCAGCAGAGCCCCCAGGAACAAGGGCACCACCATCAGTCCGCCAGGCACTTTTTCGATCGTTCGCTTAATTTGCATGATTTTTACTCCCTCCGTGTTATTAAAGTGAAGTTCGAACTTGCAGATATGGTTACTCCTGAAAACCGATACTCGCCGGCGTCTCCTGTCTGTGTGTCTCCGTATCCCGTTTCCTATGCGAAGCGCAATAACGCCTATTTCCTGGCAGTTGCCACCAGCTCGACTTTTGCCCCTTTGGCCAGCGCTGCGACCCCGACAGCGGCGCGGCTGGGGTAGGCGCCTCCCGCAAAGTACGCGCCATAGACCTCGTTGATTCTGGCGATCTCCTGCATGTCCGTCGTGTAAATTGTAACGAAGACCACGTCGTCGAATGTCATGCCGGCGGCGGCCAGTATGGCCTGCATGTTGCGCATCGCCTGATGTGTCTGGAGTTCGATGTCCGCGTCGACCAGATCGCCGCTACCCGGAAGGAAAGGCATGAGGCCCGACGTGTACAGGCAGCCGTCCTTCATCACGGCCTGAGAAAAAGGACCGAATGCCGGCGGAGCCTCGTCGGAGGCAATGATCTCATTATTCATGTTGATCCCCTTCCTGCCTGTTCGCTGGCAAACGATTCATCGCTGCTCCGATTCCTTTACAATACCGCCGTTCCTGAAAATCGGGAGACTTTGTCGATTTGCGTCCTGCCAGAACCTGCACTGTTTTCGGATCTGCCAAAGCGCCCCTTCTTTTGCGGATGGCTATGCTTTGTCGATCTCTATTGGAAATTACTTATGCAAGAATTTTGCCATGATGCGATATGTTGCATAAGGTATTGTTTTTTATTAGCCGTGCCGAATTTGCTCGGGAATCGATTGTTGAATTACGCAACATCGAGTTGCATTTTGCACAGAAATGTAGGGTCCCCGAGTGCCGCGGCCTATGGCCGAGGGCAATCTCACCGGCCGATGGTGCTGCGGTGGCGGGCAGGCCGTGCGGTCTGGGCGGGGGCGTGTCCGCTTTCGTGATTCCGCGGGTCAAGCTGCCGCATGGGACTATTCAAGGCTCTTGTCGGCAGTGCGGCGCCAGCATGGCGTTGGAAACAAAAAAGCCCATGAAAACATGGGCTTTTTTGTTTCATCATGGCGTCAATCTAAAATAACGCCTCCTCGTCCGAACACTTGCCGACGATCAGATCCCATCCTTCTTGTAGACGACCTCGCCGCCAAGCACCGTCATCAAGGCCTTGATGTCCTTGATTTCGCTCTCGGGGCACTTCATGTAGTCGCGGTCGATGACGACGAAGTCGGCAAGCTTGCCGGCTTTCAACGAGCCCTTGATGCCTTCCTCGAACTGGCCGTAGGCCGCCCAGATCGTGAAGGACTTGAGCGCTTCTTCACGCGTCATTTTCTCTTCCGGATACCAGCCGCCCTTGGGCTCGCCATCACGGTCCATGCGCGTCACCGAGGCGTAGAGGCCTTCATACGGATTGATCTTCTCGATCGGCGCATCGGAGCCGCCGGGGATGGCCATGCCGGCCTTGATCACCTTGCGCCAGGCGTAGGCGTACTTGATGCGCTCGGGGCCGATGCGCGTTTCCGCCATGTTCTTGTCCGAGGTCGCATGGGTGGCCTGCATCACCGGGATGATCCCGAGCTTGGCGGTGCGCAAGAGATCGGCCGCCGTCGTTATCTGGTAATGCTCGATACGCCAGCGGTGATCCGGGGCGATCTTTTCTTCCTTCAGTACTTTTTCGTACTGGTCGATGACATTGCGCACGCCGCCGTCGCCGATGGCATGCGTCGCCACCTGGAAGCCGGCCTGGCTCGCGATGCGCGCTTGCTCGCGCAGCTGTTCGTTGGAGGTGCGGGCGACGCCTCTCCAGCCCGGCTTGTCGCTGTAGTCCTCGAGCATCAGTGCGGTGCGCGAGCCGAGCGAGCCGTCGGCGTAGAACTTGACGGAGCGCACCGTCAGGCGGTCGCCGAAGAGGCCGATATCAGGCCCTTTCTTGTAATACGGCGCAGCGTGCTCGCCGTTGATCATGGCGTAGATGCGCACCTTCAGATCGCCGGAGGCGTAGAGCGTCTTCATGACCTGGACGTCCTCGACCGAATTCATCGTCGTGTTGCCAGCGCTCATCGAGGTCGTCAAACCGTAGGAGAACAATTCGGACTGCGCCAGCAGTATCGCTTCCTTAAGGCGCTCGGGGCTCAGCGGCGTGATTTTTTCACGGACCATCGCCATCGCGTTTTCATAGACAATGCCGGTGAGTTCGCCGTTGGCGTCTTTCTCGATCACTCCTCCAGCCGGCACTGGCGTGTTCTTGTCGATCCCGGCCATTTCGAGCGCCTTGGAATTGACCCACAGCGAGTGGCCGTCGGTGCGCGTCAGCGACACCGGATGGTTGGGCGCCACCGCGTCGAGATCGGCCTTGTTCGGGAATTTGCGATCGGGCCACACTTCCTGGTTCCAGCCGGTGCCTACGATCCAGGTGCCAGCGGGCAGCTTGTCGGCTTCGGCCTTGATCTTGGCGATGATCTCGGCCTTGGGCTTCCAGAAGGCATCGACCTGCAGCAGGCTCATGCCTTCGCGCGTATAGTGCATATGGCCTTCGATCAGGCCCGGCAGCACCGTTTTGCCTTTGAGATCGACAACCTTGGTCTGCGCGCCGACGTATTTCTTGGCGCCCTGGACGCTGCCGACATAGACGAGCTGCTGCCCGACGATGGCCATCGCCTGGGCTTTCGGCTGCCCGGCCTCGACCGTGTGGATGTTGCCGTTCAGATAAACCGCGTCGGCCGGCTGGGCGGCGGGGGCCGCGCCTGTCGTTCCGACGAGGCAGAGGCTCGCCAGCAGTGTTCCGATGGTTTTCACTCGTAGCACAAAATTTCTCCCTTACAATGATGGTTTCTCGGTTGGTCGAGGGGTTGGTCTGCTTGTCTTCGGTGAAAGTCATTCCTCACGCAGGGCATCGGGTTCTGCAACTATGCCTTTGCGCTGATCCACCGAAGACGTGAAGCTACGCCGGAGGCGGATTTAGATCAAGTGTTGATGCGCCTGCGAGAGAAAAAATTGAACAACAGGCATTGAAATTCCCTGGCAAACAACAGATTGGGCAGCGCCTCAGGCATATTCATATTCCAGCCGTTTGCGACTGCCCGGTCCGGTTCAATGCGGCGCCATGCGTGGCGACTGGGCAAGGGGAATAATTTTATAGGTTCTTTATGCGGCGCAAGCAATGAATCAAAAACAAAAAAGCCCATGTTTTCATGGGCTTTTTTGATTCATCTGGCGGAGACGGAGGGATTCGAACCCTCGATTCAGGTTTTGCCCGAATGCTCCCTTAGCAGGGGAGTGCCTTCGACCTCTCGGCCACGTCTCCGGAAGGGCGGGATGATAGCCTTTCCACGCTTCTTGGTCAAATAACCAG